>CAZAVR010000484.1:0-3569 GCA_964488435.1 uncultured Cytophagales bacterium
CAGATTAGAGGGGCTGGATTGTCTGCTATTTATGTCGTAGATAAGGTATTTGATTCATTGCCTGTCAGTAAGTAAAGGTGTGTTTTGTTATTTTATTTAGTTCTACTTGTATAATTGCATCATTGCTTCTACCTTTGACGATAGGTCAAGCTTTCGCCAAAGCTCATATAGTAACTATGGGAAAGATATTCGTAGAGGAAGATGAAGAGATTGTCTACCGCATCACCAAGGGTGACGAATCGGCGTTTGACCTGTTTTATGAGCGACATTGGAAGTTTGTTTTTAATGCAGCTTTTAAACGTGTGGAGGATAGAGAAGCTGCGCAGGATATTACACAAGAGGTATTTTGCCAATTCTGGCAACAACATCAGTCAGATAAGGTTCCTGTGATTGGGAATGTTCGCGCTTATCTTTATGGAACCGTCCGCAACCAGGTTTTCAAATGGATAGACCGCGAAAAAAAATATGTTTCAATTTCGGAAACACTTGATGAATTGCTTGAACGCTCTGGAGAACCTGATGCTGCGATGTTGTTTGACGAGTTATTCAGTACTTATCGTAAGGTAGTTGAACGCCTGTCTCCGCAACAACGTCTCATTTTCAACCTTCGCTATGAAGAGGGCAAGACGAGTCAGGAAATTGCAGAAGAACTCAAATTGTCAGACAAGACAGTCAGAAACCAACTGGGAAGAGCACTTGGCAAAGTTAAAGCTGTTTTCATGAGCGGCTGGTTCTTCCTGGTGTCATTCATCTGGTGAGCTGTTAAAGTGCTCTTCTGGCTTATGGAAGGACTTTATAAGCCTTATTGGAGCTGTTGTTATCGTATGACTGACCCTTGCTTCGATTGCTACTTGCTATCAGCGTGACTGTGACAGTGACAATGTTCCACTCTGTGCCTTTTGAAGCGATTCAGGGTTGCTCTTTTATAACAAATCCACCGTTTTTTGCGGTTTCCCCATATTCAACATAGATTTTTGTCCCCGCGTCTTTCTCCCATGGACGTGTCAGTTCCATAAAATGTGTACACCATACTATAAATTTACCTTCGAAATTCGATTCTACACGATGTATCCGGTTTTCGCGAAGGTAATTTACCACGGGAGTAATGGGTAGAAAATGGGATGAGGGTTCTGTTATATTGCCAAAAGCTACCTGTTTCGGATGCCATACGCGGGCCTCGTCGCTATATATAAGGTACAGTTGTAAAATTACAGTAAGCACGGACGTGACAGCCAGGACTATTATGGCTGAGCTGTAGTATTTGCTTTGGGAAGTTTTTATAGCAAGATATAAAAAAAGAATGATGGAAAGGCTGAGATAATATCTTGGTGAGTTAGCTGTAGTAAACAGAGAAAGCAGTCCCATATAAGAAAGGATAAAAAGCGGTAAGGGGCTTTTGTCAGCCTTCAAATCCCGAAACATGGCTATCGCTGAGGCTGCTAACAAGGCAGCGGCGGCCAGTTGAGATAGAAAGGCAACGGAGGGATGCGGGGTGAATGAATAGATATGTTCCAATACTTTGTGATTGGAAAGGACCGCATACAGGCCGGTAGCATGATTCTTTAAGAAGGCGATAACAAGGAATGCAAGAACGATTCCTTTTATCCATGTCCATGTGCGGGCTGGAGGGGATATGAAATCTATTTTAAGTTTTTTCTTTCCCCAACGAATTATTAGCCAGGATTCTGAAAGTATCAATAAAGCCAAAAGTGGGACAATCCAGTAGGCGTTTTCATTAAAGAAAATGCCCCTTTCAATAAACATCAATCCAAAAAGAATGCTGGAATTAAACAGGGAGCCAATGGATAACAATAGCCAATTCAAATTAAATTCTTGTTTTCGGAGCCCGTAGAGAACGGTTGCCGAGAGAACTGAGAGCGGTATGCATACGAAAATAATGTGGTTGTAACCTCCCAGCAGCGAAGCAAATAAAAAAAGAGAAATAGTCGAAAAATGGTAGTCGTTGTTCCATATTTGTATGGAGCTCCTAACCATGAGCGACATGAAGAAAAGCGTCATCGCATTGACTTCCCAAGCTATGCGAGGATAAATCATCCATAGGGCTGATTGGGTAAGAAAAAGAAAAAAGCACAATGTCTTCCTCCCGGATTGGGGTATATTGGGAAGGGAAAAGAAAAATAAGGCAAGAGCGATTATATTGATTACAGCACCCGGAATCCGCAGCGTGGAGATGTGCGCACCAAACCAACTAAAGGCTAAGGAGGCGAGATTTTGTTGCAGGCTGCCGGTATAGTGGTTCATGCCATTCCATTTAAAGCTTGCGGAGGGGTTCGTGAGGTATTGATACGCTTCGATGCCGAACCAGGCTTCGTCACCATGTAAACCAGGAAATATGTCGATTTGATAGAGCCAAAGGAAGATTGTAGCAGCAATTACTGCCAAAACTGTAAATTTCATGGGTTTGTCCGGTGGTCTACGATGTTTTTCATCTGAAATTATGGTCGAAATTTAGGCTTAATTTGTCTTTAATTCTAGAAAAAGCGGGTTTCCAAAGAGAAAAAAACGCTGATTCCTGTGCGGAGGGCTCATTCCGAGTGACCTGGATATTTGTCGTCTAAAAAAAAGATGAATCGGGCATGGGCGGATTTCTTTTTTCAGGTACTTATAAGTATACGGAAAAACGGAAGGCATGGAAATCGTAAGGGTATGCAAAGAGATTTATTGCTGGAATTAATAGGGAAGTACCGTCGTGGAGAGGCCACTCCGGACGAACAGCGGTTGTTAGAGGCTTATTATGATTCATTTGAAATCAAGCCGGAAGCTACGTCCAACATGACCGAAGAAGAGCAGATGCTTTTGGCCAGGCAAATCCGCGATAAGGTTATGGTTACTCCTCGTACGCCTTACCTTTTAGAATGGATGAGGGTATACGGTCGTTCTGTTGCTGCCGTGCTTTTCCTGGCGGTTGGTGTCGCCTTTCTGAGCTGGAAGTTCTCCTTCTCCTCCGGAAAAGAAGCGTCGCATGTACCTCATATTTCCACAGCGACTAATAATTTTGTGGAGCTTCCTGACGGGAGCACGGCCATCCTGAGCCCCGGAAGCAAGCTCGATTTTCCACGGGAATTCGGGAGAGATAAGCGGGAGGTGTATTTAACAGGAGAAGCATTTTTTGACGTGAAGCGCGATGTAAAGAGGCAGTTTATCGTGCATGCAGGTAAATTAAGAACAGCTGTGTTGGGGACCAGTTTCAACGTAAAAGCGATTCCCGGCGAAGAAAGTATAACGGTTACCGTTACCAGTGGAAGGGTGCAGGTGGGCAATGAAAAAGAGGTCTTTGGGGTGCTTTTGCCTGACGAGCAGATGGTGTACAGCCTGCGGGATGCGAGTGCTACGGTAGATGCTGTAGACGGTAGGTCGGCTGTTAGCTGGAAGCTTGGCGAACTTTACTGCGACGATATAACGGTGGACCAGGCGGCACAACAAATTCAGGAAAGATATGGCGTTGCGATAGAGGTTTCTGATGAAGAACTAAAAAATAAAAGATTTACGACCACGTTGTGCGAAACGTTGCGAACATGTTTGATATCCTGCTTACGGTACATAAATCT
>CAZAVR010000485.1:0-3561 GCA_964488435.1 uncultured Cytophagales bacterium
TTTCGACATCGGCCCCTGGGGCACAGGGCATCAGCACAACGACAAGCTGCATATATCGGTTTTCGCCTATGGAAAAGACCTGTTGGTCGATGGCGGGCGCTTCGCGTATAGAGGAGAGATCGCGGACAAATTCAGGAAGTATGCAGTAGGCAGCGCCAGCCACAACGTACTGCTCATTGACGGGAAAGGCCAGGCGCCCGGCCCGCAGAAAGCACAGGCGCCTTTGGGCTCAAAGCACGCTTACCGTACCGACGAATACGACTACGCCTGGGGCGACTTCGACCGGTTTACAGACCTTGAAGGAAAATCCGCACACCAGCGGACTTACTTCTACCTGAGAGACAAATTCTGGATCGTGCTCGATAAAGTATCGACAGACAGGCCAAGGAAAATAGAAGCGCTCTGGCACTGGCACCCGGATAACGAGGTGACTTCTGGCCGGGAAGGGCAGGTCCGCACCCTCAACGAAAGAGGCAACCTGCTGGTGCAGCCTCTGGGAAACATTGGCTGGAATGTACAGCAGGTCAAAGGGCAGGAATCGCCGTCGATCCAGGGCTGGTACAGCGAAACCTACAACAACGTCGCGCCCAATACGACGAGCATTTATTCGGCAGAGATCCCGGGCGAGCGGGTATTCGGATGGCTGCTCTATCCCTACGAAACCAATACCCCGGTTGTAAATGCGCGGATAGTTTCGGTAGAAAACGACGCCGCCACGATCAGGGTTGAGGCGCCCGGTAAGGGGCAATGGGATCTGCGGATACCGCTTAGTGATCCGGCAGGGGTACGACTGGATTAACGTAAATAACCTTTTCTACATTCTCCTTACTATCTCTCAGAACCAATTGAAATTCTCCAGGCGGGAGGATTAGAAATTGATTATCACCATTTACTTCAATCTGATCAACGGGAACGCGGTCTGTATCCGTTTCATCGTTCCAATATGCACTGACTAAGTACGGAGGCTTCATAGAAATCGATATCTGGTCAGTGTTTAACAATTTCCACATGTTATTTCTCAGAAGCCAGACAGGCCGACCTCCGATACATTGAATTCTGGGGTGCATTACCTGAACATCAACTCTCGGATCGTGATTATTTTCACCCAATATCTTCCCCTCGCTATTCAATAGGACTGAAGGAACATCGACTGAATAGCTTTTAAACACCGGCGGCTCAAATTCCGGGGAGCTGCGCTCCGTCAAATCAACCTGGTCAATCGTTAGGGGGTCGATATTCGTAATAGATTTCAGCTCTCCGGCCATCTTTCTTCGGGAGACCTCAGCAGATTCTTCTATAACATGACTGAAGCCACAATGTATTAAAATCCGCGCTTCGGGATCTTGATCGAAGATTTTGGCAATATTTGCCGCTTGCCCCTGCTCTCTTTCCACTCCCCTTTTCTCCGGAGCTTCATATCCGAAAACCCGAAAGCCGATTTGAAGGGCTTTCCGGATCATATTGCCGAATTGGGGTTCCCGGGTGTAATATCCGTCCGATACAAGCGGCCATTTGCGTATATTGATTAATGAATCTTCCGCAAGTGCTTCAAGCCCCAGGTACCTGAACCCGATGTTATAAAGGTCATCCAGCATCGACTCGGTGAAAACCCTGTGCATGGGCTGGTGATGCGCTTCATTTATAATCACAACCCGATGTCCCCTGCTCTTTTCGATTAGGAATTCCTTTGCCGGCTTGAAAGTGAATACGTTTGTCAGGTCCGTAACTACGGGAGCATTGACATACTGTTGCTTTGGCTGCTCTGCCTGCCACTTGTCATAACTCTCCAAAGCCTTTTTATAATTACCTATAAAGGAATAATTCCACGCGGCTAATGAATAGTTCCTCTTTGCAGGATCCTCTATAAACGTATCTTCGATTGTATTGCCTGGCAGATAAACGAACTCGCTTTGAGCCGGAACATTCCGGGTAAGCGCGAATTGCGAGAGAGAAAGAAGAAATACCATTCTGAACATAAGGCTGATTTTTAGCCGTTCATTAAATCATGAAGCCTTCGAAGATAGCATAAATTATTTACAAACTAACATTATAGTTGATTGGCATAAATCCTTCAGCCTCTTTTATAAATCCGGTTTCTGTCTATACGGTATAATATAGGCGGAAAGAGCATGTTCAAAAATTGAGGCGCGATCCCACTGTGGCTTTCTCTTTTCCCGTCCCTGTCTTGAACAAGGAATACTCTTTTTGTGAATCAAATGCTATGTTCAATTCCCCTTTGCCGGTTGCGCCATGCGGTTCATGATATCATTCATCATGTCGATCTGTACCTTTTGTACCTCCAGCAGCTCCTGTTGCTGATGGATGATCAGGTGATCCAGCTTTTCATGCAGAATCCGGATCTCCAGTTCGGATTTAAGATTAATCATGTAATCCTTGCGTGCACGCTCCCGGTCCTTTTCCTCCTGCCTGTTTTGGCTCATCATGATGACAGGCGCCTGTATAGCGGCCACACAAGACAGAATCAGGTTCAGGAGAATAAAAGGATAAGGGTCAAAACCCTTGTTGGAAAGTACTATTATATTAACCAGTATCCAGATCACAAGGAAGGAAACGAAAGACAAAATAAACCCCCAGCTACCTCCGAAAGTCGCCACTTTATCCGCCAGCCGCTGACCCAACCCGGACGTCCCCTCCGGACCTTCGTCACCCAGCTGTTCGGTCAGGGACGTGCCTTCAGACATGGTTTTCAACACGGTCTTTTCCAGGTTCGTCAGCTCTCCGAGCTCCGTCCCCAGGTAATCCGAAATAAACCTGATCCTGAATTGGTTCAGTTCGCCCAGCGACAGGTAGCTCCCGGTCGTAAAAGACGGATGTTCCGACTGGATACATTTAAGTAGCGACGCCCTGATCGACGTACCGGGAACGCGTTCGCGCAGCGGGAAAGAGTTTCCGGAAATATCACTTTTGAATTGTTTCATCTGTATAAAAAAGTTGTCAGTTTTCAGCAGCTGGCAGGTTTGCGCTATTAGGTATCAGTATTTGTTCATACCGGCTTATTCGGTGCTAAAGCCTAAAACCCGAAACCTAGAACCAGGCGACTCATCGCTATTTCCTTCCCTCACAAATAATACTTCTCCATCAAAGACTCCCTCTTCCCCGACCCCACCTCGATCACCTCGAATTTTTTATACTGGCAGAAAGACCCCATCTCTTTATCGCCGTTTATAAAAATCCCACCAACCAGGATCACATAGCGGCAGGGATAGTGGGTGTACTTTACCAGTACTTCGATGCGCTCGTCTATGGCCTCATACATCACCTCCGTTGCCTCGAAGATACGGTTTTCCGCACGGAGTATACGCTCTTTCTGATGAAGAAAGATCTCCTCGATGGTATTCATCTGGAAGTCTAGAGACGTTACATTCCCTTCTATGATCTGATCGGCAGCCAGTTTTCCCAGAGCGCCTTTAGCAGCTCCGCAGCAGGCCGAATTCGCGCTTTGCCCGATCCGGCTGATCTCGCCGATGGTACCTTCTTTGGAGATGCCTATGTGCGGCGCATAGAATATGAGAACAGCCCCGTCTTCGGGCACGTGATGCG
>CAZAVR010000486.1:0-3550 GCA_964488435.1 uncultured Cytophagales bacterium
TTTCATAAAATAAGGAATTTAAAAATGAATGAATAAAATAATTGAAACTATAGATCGGCCTCCTAAAAAGGGGATGTACCCGGACAGAACGGCCATGATATCCGTCAACAGGTACGGCATCTGCCTCCCCCGGCCGTCGGAGGATGGCAAGCTTTGAAGCACGTCAAATACGTCCTCATCATGACGGGCTTAAGTGAGACTTGCTTCTTCATCCCTGAACATTATACAACAAATGATGAGCACCAACGTACCCGCATTGAAAGCCAGATGCTGCGTCCAGCTCAAGCGTTCCAATACCCCCCCGCAACTACAGGGAATGTTTTCGCTCAGGCTGAGAATGGAGGCGATATAAGCCGTAAAAAGAGCCATCAACATAAAAGAACCGTAGAGCGCCTGTAACCGGTAAACAGGTATTAGAAATAAAGCAACCAGCAAAATCTCCGTCAGAGGAACCAGCCACGCTACCGCCCCCGCGAAGGGAGCCAATACTGGCGACTGCCCTATCTGAACAGCAAACTTCTGATAATCCAGTAACTTGGTAAGCGCAGCGTATAAAAACAGAAGCACCAGGAAAGCACATACGCATTCGGTAAAAATCACCTTTGGTTTTGACATGATTCTTTGAATTTAGATACACAATTGAAAGCCTCCTCCAGCATCCGGACTGCTTCTGACGTTCATCGTCAAAAACCGCCTATCCAAGAAATCCGGAAAAAGTTCAGCCGGAAAATAACCGGTAACTATATACGCATCACTTTACTGTTGAAATGCAGGCGCCGGCCTGCCGCGCGCCTGAAGCGTCTCGCCTTCCATCCAGTTAACGATTTCTCCTGGCAAACAGGATGGAGCCCGGAGCGTAACCAAAATACTTCTTAAACGCTGTACCAAAACTATACGGACTGTGATATCCCAAATGGTAAGATACATCCGTAACGGAACTCCCGCACACACCCAATAACCTTTGGGCTTCTTCCATTTTTACACGGAGGATAAACGCTTTCAGGCCGACCGCAAATATTGCCTTAAAGGTTTTTGACAAAGCGCCGGGCGTAATAGAAAACCGATTGGCCAATGCCGCCACAGTCGGACAAGCATCATCTCTTCGGATACCAGTCACATAGCCTGCACACTCCATGACTTTCTCCCTGCCGGAAAGAACAAGGCTTCCGGCTCCCGGAATAGTCGCACAGCATTTCCTGATAAACCAGGACAAAACTACCGGCAATCCATCTTCTCCCGTCATAGATATCAGCCGCATCAGGGCAGCTATGTACTCATCGGCCACCTTCGCACTGACAATATTAACGAAAGCATTCTGGCAAGAACGACGTAATGAAGACCGCAGCCCAAGCAATTCCCTGAAAAGCCTTGACGCATAAGCCCTGCTAAAAATCAGATGGTAAAATATACATTTGCCTTTCATAAAACGCAGGGTACATTCTTTACCGGTTACCAACAATATGCCAGCCCCTTCTTCCCCGGCACAGGCGCATACACCTCCCGGAATCGCCACCTTCATCTTGCCTTCTGCCGCAAGAAATAAACCTGTACACCGGCTCTTCTTATCCATGTATAGATCCATGGGCTGTTCCGTTTCTAAAGACAGGATCTCGAATGAAAATCCGGCAAATGATCTCTTCTGACTACGTACAGTTCCCCCTTTCCATTTTCTGATGATGCCGTCATCCCCAAGTATAAAAAACCTGGAATCCACACGACCTGTAAGCAGCTCCGCCGAAATTTCTCCCGGCACACAAAAAGAAGAAGATCCGTCACACATAGCGTTTGCCTTTTGTACGTCACAAATCTTCACTTACCGGATTTCAAAACCAATAATATTATACGAAAGTCGGCTTTTTCTATACCAAACAAACGTTTCGGCCTACATGGTAACGACTGATGACCCAGACTGCTCTCTCAGAAGTAAAGTAAAGTGGAAAGAACACTAATGCATAATCCCAGACATAGCCCGGCAGCCACTTGTTCGGGAGTGTGTGCGTTCAGCCTTAACCTGGCGGCTATCACCCATCCCGTAACCAGAATACCCAGGATAAAAGGTATATACAGATCCTGAGATCCTGACTTCACAAACAAAACCCCGAGAGCGCCTAAAAGACCACCCAGCGCTGTGGCATGTGCACTGATTTTCCATTCCAGGCTCACCAGCCCCACCAACCCTATCGCAGCAGTAATGGATCCCATAATAAAGGCTATACCCGGCGCCAGGTAACTTACCGGGTCCATGTTCCATCCCAGCAAATAGGTAGTTATGGCGTACAAAACAAAAGTAGCCGCATAGGGAAGACGCCTGTATCGGATGTCATCCAACTCAAAGTCAGGCAAATAACCCATTTTCTTAAAATACCATATCAACATGACCGGAGCCACAAACGTGTTAAGAAAAATAAGTCCTGCCAGGCTCCCTCTCGCTGCATTACTCAGTAAACCGATGCCCAGAAAATCCGGTGTCCGCCAGAAAATAATCCCAAATAAATAGGTGGGAATTAACAAAGGATGAAAAATGACCGACAAAAACCTGGCTACCTGTGTATTCAATGTACAATCAAATAAAAGATAAATAGACCGCAAAAGTAATCGTATTTAAATGCAACAGCAATTCTAACGAATGAATTCGTATTTTTGCATGCCGATTCCTGAAAGGATACGATGTCCTATAAGGAATTATTTTACGTTAAAACTGGTTTCAAAATCCAGGCGAATCAACTATTAGAATGCAAATGATGCAGATCAAGGAGCTTTTGAAAGAACAACCTGAGCAACAGCAGGTGGTAGTAAAAGGATGGGTCAGAACAAAAAGAGAGAGCAAAAATGCCGTCTTTATTGCGCTGAACGACGGATCGACCATACATAATATACAGGCTGTGGCTGGCCCGGGAGAAATCCCGGAAGATGTGCTGAAACTCGTCACCACCGGCTCATGTTTGAAAATAACCGGAAAATTGATCGAATCGCAGGGTTCCGGTCAGACGGTCGAGGTGAAAATTGCCCATCTGGAAGTGTACGGCACCGCCGATCCGGACAAATATCCGCTACAGCCCAAAAGACACTCTCTTGAGTTTTTGAGGGAAATCGCTCACCTCCGGCCACGAACCAATACATTCGGTGCGGTACTTCGCGTTCGCCACGCACTGGCATTCGCTGTCAACAGTTTCTTCAACGAAAAGGGATTTTTCTATCTGCATACACCTATTATCACGGCGTCCGATGCGGAAGGTGCGGGTGAAATGTTCCGGGTAACCACCCTGGATGCCGAAAATCCACCCCGTGATGAACATGGCAAAATCGATTATGCACAAGACTTTTTCGGCCGTGAAGCCAGTCTGACTGTCTCCGGACAACTGGAAGGCGAACTGGGCGCATTGGCCTTGTCAAAAATATATACCTTCGGCCCGACCTTCAGAGCCGAAAATTCCAATACCACCAGGCATTTGGCCGAATTCTGGATGATTGAGCCGGAAATGGCTTTTTATGAACTGGAGGACAACATGAACCTGGCCGAGGAATTCGTCAAGTACATCATCGCCTATGT
>CAZAVR010000487.1:0-3550 GCA_964488435.1 uncultured Cytophagales bacterium
AAAGGCAGGGTGACCGGGAGTTAAATATACAGATAAGAATAAACGGGAAAGTACAATCGCTGAAGCGCAGACTATCCTAAAAGAAAGAGGTTAAGTATGAAGTATTTTTGTTTGTTTTTTTTGATTGTTTTTACGGGATCCTCCGGCTTATTTGCCCAGCTAAGCTGGCCGGAAGGGATAATCGGAGGGCTTCAGCATACGGGGGCGGTTCATTTTTACGCAGAGCCTGGTACCCTGGAGGTAAAGCTTTATCGCCAGGGAGTAACTGGAAGGGGAGCTGCAGACAGGGGGCTTACTGCCATATTAACCGGACCTGACGGCACGATACATGCTGAAGAGAAAATGTCTGATCCGGGCCGTGAACAGCTGCAGACCGTGCGGCTTAGAGCAGAAGTACAGCATGCGGGAGTTTTTACACTTTTACTGAGCGCGAACCAGGATCAGTATCTTACGAATCAGCAGATCGGATTTTCTTCCAACGTTGCAAAATTCATGATCAATTCCGGTGTAGGGCATGCGGACAAAAAAAGGGAAGAGGCTATTATGATAACCGGCAATGATCGGCCGTTTTCTATTTTTTTTAAGCCGGTAACCGATGTTCTGGATATTTCAGTTACCCATCTGAAGCAGCCGGCAGAAAAGGTGTTGATTTTGAATTCGGCCGGAATTGTCGTTCGTGAGCTGGTTCCTGACAACGGGAAAGTCAGCGTATCGGGACTGGCTGCGGGAAAATCAGGAATATGGGAGATCCGGTTGCCCGCGAAAGGTGGACGGGTACTCGTAAAGGGATTGAATGATGAATTTCCGGAGAATAAAAAAGCGCTTCCGGTATGGACAACAGACCGTAAAAGTTATTTTGAACTTGGGGACATACATTGGTTACTCGCTCCAAGGAGAGTTTCGGCACAGCTTGGCGAGCGGAATAGCGGTGTGTTTGATTTTACAGTTTTTAATAATTCGGCTGAACCTATGCCCGTGGATCTTGAAATTGAGTCCGGTTCTTCTAAGTTTAAGAAATTAGCGCTTGATCAGACAAGGGTGGTGGTGGAACCGGGAAAGGAAGCGAAAGTTCAGGTATTGTATGAATCCGCTACAGCCGCTGGAGATCTCCAGCGTTTCAAATTGATTGCCCGAAACAGGAAGACAGGTTTGCAGACATCAGCTTTTGGGGAGGTCAGGGCAGCAGCCACTGGTGCCGGTATGCACCTTCCTATACAGCTTCGTCTGTTTGAACATGACCAGTTTCAGTTTGCTCATAAAGTGGATTACCCGAGAGACAATCAGTTTTATTTTGATGCCTCAAACCGGCCCTGGATGATTACCAGTAAGGGGATCCGGGTTCTGAGTGATATGGGATGGACTATTCTTCCTCTTCCTTTAAAAGGTAGAATTACCTATCCATCCACCCAGATGGGCAGCGATAAAGACGGGAATATGTATGCTATCGCAGAGTGCGATGGCGTGTCCTACCTTGTGCGTGTGAGCACTCCGGCATTAGCCGTGTCATTGCTGCGTTTGCCCGGTGACGGAGACTATTATCTGGAAACCTTCATGGGAGGGAAAGTGTCCGCTCATTTGCCGGTACTCACCCGTTATACACTCGACAAATCCAAAGCGCAGGTGGGCGTATGGGCAAAGGTGCATGAACTTATGCTGTTTGTACCTGAGGTAGTGAAGGGCAAGCTCAGTTTAGTGGATTCGGTGAAAATTTCAACGAACTGTGTGGGAATGAGCGCACATTCCGGTATTCCGAATACAATGGCGTCAGATGGAGATCTGGTTCATCTGGTATGGGGTGAAACGAGCCCGCCTGAAAGAAAAGATCCAGGTATGCCAACTTATTCAGCTACTTATGACCGTAAAACAGGAAAGTTGTCATTGAGTTCCTTTCTGGCTTATTCTCCTCCTGTGAATGATGTCCACAATATTTCTTCTATCCTGGTGAGTGAAGACGGAAGAAGACATGTTATCATAGGAGCACATGGAAGACCGTTTCAATATCTCAGTGCTGAGCCCGGGAAGACTACATGGAGCACGCCGGTGAATATTTCAAAACTTGGACAAACATATATTGGTGCTGTGATGGATTTGCAAGGCAGAATTCATCTGGTTTGTCGCGTGTGGCGTGCCGGCGAAGATTTTAAAGGTAAGTTTGAGGCTGCACTTTACTATCAGCGGATGAATGCAGATGGTCATTGGAATGAGCAGGTACCTATGGCCTTACCGCCTTTACCCGGTTACAGTATTTATTACCATAGAGTGATGATGGACAGGAGGGGAAGTATGCTTGTTTCATTTGGCTACTGGTCTACCTGGTCAGCTTATAGGGAAAGCTACAGGGACGCGCCTTCTGTCCGGAACCTGGCAAACTTCCGGATGGTACTCGTTTCTTCGGACGGGGGTCATTGGAATACGTTGACAGGTGACGCGTTAGAGAAGGGAATACAGAAGGACGCGTGGCGGAGAGAGGGAAGCAGGTGACGCGAACTGCTCTACTGACAGAGATAATCATCACACCCGAACGTATAAAATAAGGGGAACATGTTGTAACTTGAGGCTTCAATAAATTCTTTAACGGCGAACAGGCCGGACGGCTGAATATGATGAGTAGATCAAGCATAAATATGAGCATGAAAATTTCCCTGAATGCGGTGTGTCAGTGGAGGTGTGGCAGGGTATTGTACCTTTCACTTTGGTTGATAATCGTTACGCGGTTCGCCGATGGTCAGGTCGGTAAGGCTCCTGTTTTCAATGATGGCGACAGGGTTTGTTTCGTAGGAAACAGTATAACAAACAATAGCAGATTCTATAATTATATTAATCTTTATTATGCCACCCGGTATCCGGAAAAGAGGGTGACATTTATCAATTGTGGTGTTTCCGGGGATGTAACTCAAGGTATTTTGAACAGGATGGAGAGTGATATCCTGGTTCATAAACCGACCTGGTCAGTATTGATGATAGGGATGAATGATGTAGGTCATGGGCTTTATGCACCTTCGCGGCAGCATGAAGAGGGTATAGTTGAGAAGAAGGAAAAGGCGCTGGAGGTTTACCGGCAGAATCTGGAGCTTATCATACAGAAATTATTGGAAGGCGGCAGGAAGCTGATACTCCAAAAGCCTTCTATCTACGATCAGACGGCGACAGGGCCTAAAGAGATAGCCATGGGCGTTAATGATGCCTTAAGAAGGTGTGCCCATATCACACAGGTGCTGGCAGACAAGTATAATCTTCCGGTGGTAGATTACTGGGGTGTTATGAATGCGTTGAATGAGCGGATTCAGCAGAGGGACCCGTCGGCGACTGTAGTAGGCCCTGATCGGGTTCATCCAGGCGAGATGGGGCACATGATCATGGCTTACGAATTTCTGAAATCTACCGGTGGAGATAAATTCGTGTCGAGGATAGTGATCAGAAAGGGAGGGAAAAGGACGAATCGGGGGAGTGTGGGTGTGGCTGTTTCCGATCTGGTAGTCAGAAAGGGAAGTATCACATTCAAGGCAAAGCAGACGGCCCTTCCGTTTCCGGTGGCTGAAGGCGCGCAGCC
>CAZAVR010000488.1:0-3537 GCA_964488435.1 uncultured Cytophagales bacterium
GGGTATCTATAAAGTGAACCCGGCTCCGCGCGTGCTAAAAGCCATGGAGTTTATAGCTGAAGAGGCGCTTGTTGAGCAAAATGTGAAATCAGGCGGCTGGATGTACAAGTTGCCGTGGGGACATTGTAATTGCATTACCACGGCGGATCGTAAGAAAGGGGGTTTGCCGCACGTCGGCGAGGCCGGGTTCATTACTTCCGTCCGACTGAACGGACTGGGCCGTTATTACCAGCTGACCGGGGATAAGCGGATTCCTCAGAGCCTTAAACGCGCCGTAGACAACCTGAATAATGAAACCTGGGCTGATCACAGGAGCGGCTGGCGCTACACCTCGTGTCCGGCTACCGGAAATCCCGCCAGTCAGCCCGGAGTTACGATCATGGCGCTTGTCCACAGCGTCAGCATCAACCAGGATGCCGAACAACTGCGTGTTTTGAAAAAGGCCTGGAGTTTTCGTTTCAAAGATCTGCTGGACAATCCGCCAACGACAAGGCCTGGGCTCGGCAAAGCCTACTCTTCTACGATGTACGGTGCTCCCGAGGCTATGAACCTGTTTGTCAACGGAGCTGTAGACGGGAACTAGTGGTGAGGAATTGCTGTGTTATCTGCTTTCGTTATGCCGACCGCTGTCTAGGGTCATGTCGACCGTTCCTGCGAGGGTCATGTCGACCGTTCCTGCGAGGGTCATGTCGACCGTAGCGGAGACATCTCCTACCTAAACAGCACCACGCCCTCATTTCGAGCGCCGCTGAGGGCCTACCGTTCCTGTCTAGCGTCTTCGATATCAGCTATCCCCCAACCACACATCAAAAATGCTACACCAAATATTATTCTAAATATCGCAAAAATTGGCACTATATCGGCATTTTATTCTGTATTTCGATTTAATTCAGGCCTCCGTAGGTTTATCTAACAGATCTATAAAATTATATTTGGTTACAAGGCAACGGTTAGTTCCATAGCACCTTTTTCGTTCTTTTCCCCAAACAATCCCTAATATCCCCGAACCGCTGGCATGGTTATTGTTTCTGGTCTCATAGCAACACTATCTTCCACCATTTATGCTATAGCGGATGAAACAATCATGGAGATACCTCATTCCGTCCTTACTTACACTTTCCTACATATATGTAAGCAGTGAATTTCATTATGGGTGGTTTTATGTGATACTGTTAGTCGCTAATCTGCTCAACGCCTGGTGGGGAGAATTCAGTAACGAAGAGCTCACGCGGGAACTGAAATTTTTTTACAGATCCGGGATGGCGTCGGTTATCAAGGTCATCAATTCCCTGGTTTTGCTGGGGATGATCGTTTGGGCGGTTATTTTCGTGGATGGACGCCATTTCAGTGTTCCCGAACTGATCGGGTTTTCTGTTACCACGGGTATACTCACCGGATGTTTCATCGTTACCCTCGCGCATGACCTGCTGCACAGTCGTTCGCGGTTCCAGAAATTTTTGTCCATTCTGTTGCTGACTTTTTCGGGTATACCGCATTTTGCCTCGGAGCATCTGTGCGGCCATCATCGGGAGATAGGGCTGAAAGAGGACCCGACCACGGCCCGGCTGAACCAGAATTTCTATGCGTACTTCGTGAAGGTGACGGTCTCTACGCTTCGGAGTTGTTATGTGACTCAGTTCGGACTGCCCGCGTATATGAGAAGGAAAATAAGGCTTTTCAATTATGGGATGCTGCTTATGTTGCTTTTTACCTGGGCGGCGATATTGCTTTTTACGCGGAATCCGGTTCAGGCATTTTCCTTCTTCGTCATCCAGGGATTTGTTTCTTATTTTCTTTACGAGTTGATCAATTACATACAGCATTATGGCCTGTTTCGAGGCAGTAAGGACGACGAAATCACCCTGAGGCTTTCCTGGAACTGTTACTATAAATACACCAATTACATTCTGTTTCTTTTACCGTTGCATTCCCTGCATCATTTACCTTCTCATGGACGGAAGGTGCAGGATTTCAAGGATGGTCCCCGTATGCCGTATCTGTATTTTGTGATGGTGGCGATGGCGCTTATTCCTCCGTTATGGTTTTACAAAATGAATAATCTGGTGGCTCTTCATCAACAGAAGATATGATTGGGATGCGTAAATTACTAATGACTGTATTATTGACGGGGCTTTGTCTATCGGCTTATGCCCAGGATAATATCGGGCTCCGCTTTGTTTTTGGTACCGTGCATCCTGCAGGGGAAACGATGGCATTCCTGATGCCTCATAAACTGGATGATCGCGCTGTGGCCGTATTGAACTGGGGCTTTATCGGTTCCTATCAAAGGTACATCTACAAGCGGAGGTTATCTCTGAAAGTGGCTCAGGGCGCCTATAGTGATTGTGCCCAACTCTTTGCAGGACATACACATCTCGGTTTCCGGTTCAATTTTCTTAACAGCCGGAGGCATTATCTGGAATTCGGTTTTGGTCCGACGCTTGTTTACCGTCAAAACTGGGATCGTTTCGAAGGATATGTACAGGAAACCAATCTTTTGAGAAACAGCGGCAAATGGCAATGGAATTTTGTGTGGTATGGAGGTGAGCTGGAGTATGATTTCGCGCTTAAGCCTAACCTGGATCTGACTATAAACTGTATTCCGGGATACCCCAAATTCTATACGTTTGCTGTCGGCGCCCGGTACTGGCTGCGACCGCTGAGAAAGCAAAATCCCTGACGAAAAGCATCAAAAAAGATAGCTGCCGGAGAGCTCTATATGGGCAGCCCTGAAGCCATGGGCTTTGATCGACGCGCCAATGGAAAATTTTTCAGGAACCTGGTTGACGAGGTGGAACGGGTACCATGCGATGCCCACTTTTTCATAAATCCTTCCTTCTTCATTTTTGCCTGACAAATATCCCCCCAATCCATAGCGTGTGACCAGATGACCGAATAATACCTCACCCTCGGCATAAATGGAAGTATTTGGCTTTTCTGCCAACCGTGAGACTTCAATGCCGAGTCCCGGCCTGAAGCGGGTCCCTGCCTGGTAGAACACCATTGCTGAAATTTGTCGGTTCAGTATCAACGCTTTATTAGATCTTTCGTAATCGTACATCCCGATCAAGCCTGCCAGACGATATCTCCAGCGCTTTGGTGTGCCGTTTCTCATAGAAGAATCCGGGGACGGGGCTGCGTTTTTCATCCGGCTGTATCGATATATGACGGAACCGTATCCTGAATAGGAGTTAAGTCCCTGGTTCGGAGCGATGATGCGGCCGTTTGACGTATGTGAAAGCGAAGCGCCGGCTTCCAAAGCCCAATGGCTGCTCAGCTTGATTTCGTAACCTGCTTCAATCATAGAACTGGCATTGATCTTACTTCCGATCAGTAAATTGTCGGGGTTGGATAAGGCGTGGTAAGGGCGTGTGGCATAGGCCAGTCCGGTTCCATGTTTAATTCTGAGCGTGCCATAATTGGATTTCCATAGGGTAAAAGACATGTAGGGGATTAGGTAAGCTATCTGGCCGAGCATTTGATTGTCTTAGCCCCCTAAAAGGCTGGACTAAAATTGGAAATCAATTTAGTCACAGT
>CAZAVR010000489.1:0-3535 GCA_964488435.1 uncultured Cytophagales bacterium
GGGGTTTCTTATTGTTTTTTTTCAACCACCCAAGTATTTAAAAATGCTCGCTATGAAAATGCTCATTACTGACCACATCTACATTCGTTCCGGAAGGATTAAGAACAATAAACGACTCTCCGAAGGGAGTTCCCAAACTACACCCCACGCCCTCACTACTCTGGCAATACCTTCTGTACTCCTCCGTATTGGCACACCAGATATAAACGGGGCGCCCCTTTAATTTACCCCACAAGGTCTTGTTCCTTGCCCGGGCCAGGGCAATTATTTTCTTTGCATACTCCGCCTCATCAGGCCCGGCTGCAGGACTCAGATACAAATCTTCTCCCACTTTTTCAAAACCGCTCCAATGTATTGTCTGACAATAAAAAACATGGGAAAAGAACAAATAGTATGCGACAAGGGCCAATGAACTGAACCATAGGCATGCCCTTAAAAGATGAAACAAATATTTTGTTCTCTTTGGATGTTGTTTCAATTGAATTTCTCCGTTGCCTGTTTATATTAGCATCTTTACGCTAAGATACGACAAGAGACCTTCATATAATTTGATTTTTAGTCTTTTCCCTGTTGTCATAAGAAGAATCGGCAAATAACCCACGATATGTTAAATAATTTTTCTAATTTTGCGGTCTTATTTTTTTGAGTTAGCATTTTATCATATATGAAACTTTCGGAATTTAAATTCGACCTTCCACAAAGTTTAATTGCACTCCACCCGGCTGAACGTGGCGAGGCACGCCTGATGGTGGTCCATCGCAAAACTGGTGAAATTGAACATAAAAAATTCTCAGATATCCTCTCCTACTTTGACGATGGGGATGTCATGGTTATCAACGACACCAAAGTTTTCCCTGCACGGCTTTATGGACAGAAAGAAAAAACCGGCGCCAAAATCGAGGTTTTTCTTCTCCGGGAGCTCAATCGTGAAATGCGGCTCTGGGATGTCCTGGTTGACCCGGCGCGTAAAATAAGGGTTGGTAACAAACTCTATTTCGGAGACAGTGACCTGGTTGCCGAAGTAATTGACAATACCACATCGAGGGGCCGGACTATCCGGTTTTTATATGACGGAAACTTCGACGATCTGATGAGGATGGTCGATAGCCTGGGTGAAACGCCTCTTCCTCCTGAAATTATCAGCAGAAGAAAAGTGGAAAGCAGCGACAGAGACCGTTTCCAAACTATATTTGCTGAAAATCTGGGTGCAGTTGCCGCGCCTACAGCGGGAATGCACTTTACCAAAATACTGGCCAAGCGACTTGAAATTAAAGGCGTGGAGTTCGCTCCGATCACCCTTCATGTGGGACTCGGTACTTTTAGGAATGTTGAGGTAGAAGATCTTACCAAACACAAGACGGATTCCGAAAACTACACTATACCGTCTTCTACTACCGATTTGGTGAACAGAGCCATAGATAACGGAAAGAAAATATGTGCTATCGGCACTACGTCTATGAAAGCGATAGAGTCTTCTGTATCGGCAAGCGGACACTTGAAACCTGTCGAAGGATGGACAGATAAATTCATCTTCCCGCCCTACGAGTTTAAAATAAGCTCGTCCATGGTCACTAACCTGCACCTTCCCGAATCGATACTGCTTATGTCGACCTGTGCTTTCGGAGGCTATGATCTGATCATGAAAGCCTATCAGACCGCAATAAAAGAAAAATACAAGTTCTTTACCTATGGCGATGCCATGCTGATCTTGTAGTATAATAATAAACTCAAGTCATTTCGGATCTCACAGTGCCTGTTCCTGGTTGTGAGATCCGAAATGTCGTTTAATGAGGGCAGGGAAAATACATTGCCAGAGAATCATAGCACTCCGCAGGAGTCGGGCGGCCAAAATCATCTACTATGAAAAAGTTTGCTATTGTGGTGGCTGGCGGCAGCGGAACGAGGATGAATACCGAAATACCTAAACAGTTTATCCCCCTCGCCGGCAAACCCATCCTCATGCACACGCTGGACGTATTCAGCGCTTACAGCCCGGATCTCCCGGTCATCCTGGTACTGCCCACCGATCAACTCGACACATGGGGCGCGCTCTGTGAAGAGTATGGGTATCAGGGCCCCGAAAAGTTGATCGCAGGAGGACACACCAGGTTCCATTCTGTGTTGAACGGTCTCAACAGTATTGATGCGGATGAAGGTCTGGTGGCAGTTCATGACGGAGTCCGTCCATTTTTATCTCAGTCCATCCTTTCTCATAGCTTCGACAAGGCCGGAGAAGTCGGATCTGCTGTTACATGCGTCCCGTTGAAAGATTCCATCCGCAACTGGCAATCTGACGAAAAGCACACTGCGTCAGACAGGGAAAATTTCAGACTCATTCAGACACCCCAGACCTTTCGCCTGGACTGGATGCGCAAGGCATTCAGTAACGAATATCTCCCACAGTTTACCGATTGTGCTTCGGTTCTCGAGCATGCCGGTTTTCCTGTTCAACTGATAGAAGGCTCTTACCGAAACATCAAAATCACTACACCGGACGACCTGCTTTGGGCTGCTGCCTTTCTGGGTGTTTAATGGAGAATAACCAGGCTAACGAATGCCTGCTTTGATTTTGGCTGTGTGAATTATTCAACTATATGTTTGGTTTTCTCAAAAATATTTCGTAACTTTTATAGTTATACATATTACTATTTTTGCTCTCAGGGCTTTTAAGAACCAGACTTGCACCTTTAAACACCTCCCGCCACTCTAAAAAGCAGATTATTCAAATGCATCGGAAAATGCCGGCACTCCAAAAAAAGTGGATCTGAAAACACAACGGATTAAAAAAAAGGCTACCTTGAAAGAGTAAATCCAACCTGCATGGCTATGCGTATTTTCCGGTTTTTATGGGTGGCGATAGCTACTTTTATAATTATCTATTCACTTAATCGACCTTGGGGAGCCTCGATCCCTATGCCCATAGGCCAATTCCTAAGTCCGTCTCACGGGCTATGGCGCAATGCTGAGCCTTCGGAAGAAGATTTCGGGGGCGAGTTGACCTTTCCGGCACTGAAAGGAAAGGCTTCGGTCTATCTGGATGAAAGACTTGTCCCCCACGTTTTTACGGAAAATGACCATGATCTGTACTTCATCCAGGGATACCTCCATGCCCGCTTCCGGCTTTTTCAGATGGATCTGCAAACAAGGGCCGCCGCCGGCAGAGCCAGTGAAGTAGCCGGAGAAAGAGCCATTGAATTCGATCGGCTACAGCGGCGCCTCGGAATGGGCTATGCAGCCGAAGAAGCATTAAAGGAAATTGAGTCCGACCCGCAGTCAAAGGCAGTCTTTGATGCGTATACTGCCGGAGTTAATACATGGATTTCTTCACTGGACAAGAAAGACTTGCCGGTTGAATACAAAATTCTCCATATTCAACCCGAACCCTGGAGCAATCTCCGGACAGCCCTTCTCCTCAAAATGATGGCCAAAATGTTAGCTTCCGGAACCGAGACAGACCTGGCCAACACCAACGCCAAGGCCATCTTTTCCGAAGAACAGCTCAGGGTCTTGTACCCGGAGCTGCCCGACTCGCTGA
>CAZAVR010000490.1:0-3526 GCA_964488435.1 uncultured Cytophagales bacterium
GCTGGCGCTGGTTTATAACCAGTGCCGTGATTATAAAACCATTAAGATCCGGGTTACAAACCGGAACCAGCGAGCAGTTTTAAAGTAATATGAAGTAATTTAGTCTCAAAAACATTGTCAGTGGATCAAGAATAATGTATATTCGCTAGATACAGGATATCATTCATTAACCGATACTATCATGTCGAAAGCGGATTCCCTGAACATTGCCCTTACGGATGAGATGAAAAAAATCATCCTCAGTCAATCTGGCAATGGAACGCTCTATGCAACCCCCAGCGAGTATGTACGTGATCTGATCCGTCATGAGAGGGACCGTTTGGAAACATCCAGGCTCCGAAACGATATAATTGAGGGATATCAGGACGCTGTTCATGGCAATTTACGGGAGTTTTCAGGCGATCTGATGTCTGATTTAAAAGCACATTCAGGGTCAAAATGACCCAAGCTGGCGCTGGTTTATAACCAGTGCCGTGATTATAAAACCATTAAGATCCCGGTTACAAACCGGAACAAGCCTAAACTGGCGGAGCTGACCTCTACCAGGCTTGCTCTTTTTTTATCCGGTCAGTAGTGATAGTAGACTTTAACAATTAAACACTAGGTCAACAGCATCATTGAAGTTATGCTGTAGAATTTGGTTTAAAATCGATTATCAGTAAAAAGCTTGGTGTTGAAATATTTGGCGGCGGGATCAAAAAGGAGTTCGTTAGATCATTCCACGTTCATAGTTTAACTACGCTCATCGTTCTTGCTGGATTACAGACTACGCTTGATAATGATTTAGCCAGTGATCTAACACTTAACCAGGCTTGGACAGGAGTTTCCACTTGGGATGAGACAAAAAGATATGAATTTGGATGTAGTCAGCAAACTGCAACAGATTTTATAAATCACGTTATACGGTTTATGAGATGGATAGAAACGCATTGGTAGAAACCTTGGTAGCCCTTTTTGGGAACAAGGAAAAAATGGAGGGAATAACGGTTGATGCCTTTGGCTTAGCACCCGCTTACAGTGGTATAGCGACAAACTCCTTTGTGCTGGGGATCAGTGCTCCTGGCATGGCAGGGAGGGATTGCTACGAGAGAGCTGATAAGATTATTGAACTTCTTTTTGCTCACACCAATGTTGATGTGCGCAGGATGATCAATAGGGTGCGCGTTTATGACAATAAAAATGAACTTAAAAGTTATGAGCCTAATGACTTTGACAGGAACGATTGCGATGTTTGTGAGCGTCCAGTTGTTTTGAGTGCGCAGACATTTGAAATGACGTAATAACCTACTAAATATAGATTAAAAAAAGGGGATAATTCCCCTTTTTTTAGTTTCGAGATTGTCAATTCAAATTAGAAAGATTGAGGGATCTTGAGCCAGGTCTCGACAATGAAGTAAGGGCATTGAGAGACAAGATCAAGTTTAAAGTATTTATTACAGATCCTTAGGCTACCCCCTGCTGGCGCTGGTTTATAACCAGTGCCGTGATTATAAAACCATTAAGATCCCGGTTACAAACCGGAACAAGCGGGGACCTTTACAGCTGAATGATCTTATTTCACGTAAGCCCATTAAATTATGACGTGAAAAAATCCCATTAGTCACAAAAGACGTCAAAAAGCGATAAATTTGTAATTTGCATAGTCCAATCGCGGCGGCCTGCCGTATTATAAAATATCAGTGTCTTTGAAAATGAGTGTAAAGCATCTACTACTTGCCCCTTTCCTTCTTGTCATCGTATTATTTTACCACCCTGCATCGGGACAAACTCATAAAGATTACACCCCGACTCCTTTTCCGGACAGGCTTATTCTGGGCTGGCAGGGGGAGACTGCCACCAGCCAGTCAGTAAACTGGCGTACGGACAGCACGATTACGGGATCTGTCGGAGAAATTGCGGAGGCGGATGCTTCTCCCGGCTTTCTGCTAAAAACAACTAAGATTCCGGCTATTTCTGAAATGGTCAGCGTAGACGGAAAAAAAACACAATATCATTCGGTTCACTTTAAGGATCTGAAGCCAGAAACACAGTACAGTTATCGGGTAGGAAACGGAACGTACTGGAGCGAATGGTTTCACTTCAAAACCGCCAGCCAGAATTCAAAACCCTTCTCTTTCTTATATTTTGGTGATGCGCAGGTAGAATTGCGCTCCTTATGGTCCAGGGCCGTAAGGGGCGCATTTGCGACCTTGCCCAAGGTGAGTTTTATGATCCATGCGGGCGACCTGGTCACCACAGCCAATGCCGACTGGCAATGGGGCGAATGGCATGAGGCCTCCGGTTGGATCAACGGGATGGTGCCGTCCCTGGCCAGCCCCGGAAACCACGAATATTACAAAGGCGATGACGGAAAACGGCATTTGACCTATCAGTGGCGTCCCTCCTTTGTCCTGCCTGAGAACGGACCGGATCAACTGAAAGAAAGCGCCTACTACATCGACTATCAGGGGGTACGATTCATATCACTGGACTCTGAGGCCGCCTTACAAGATGAATCCATTATGGATATCCAGGCTGACTGGTTTGAGAAGGTCGTGAAAAACAATCCGAATAAATGGACGATCGTCATCCACCACCATCCGCTGTATTCTACCAAATCCGGCCGTGACAACAAAGAATGGCGTGATAAAATGGAACCTCTCTATATCAAACATAAAATAGATATGGTATTGCAGGGGCACGATCATACCTATGGAAGAGGGATGAACCTTCCTGCCGGAAAAAGCCGAAAACTTCCCAAAGGACCTATTTATGTCGTATCTGTCAGCGGCACGAAAATGTATGATATAGGACTTCAGGAATGGATGGACCGGGCGGCCTCTAACGTGCAGCTGTATCAGGCCATTGCCATCAACCAAAACAAGCTGGAGTACAAAGCTTATACCGTAACGGGTGATTTATACGATGCCTTTGAACTTTCCAAATCTGCTGCCGGGGTAAATACGCTCACTGAAAAAACGTCATCTCTTTTGCCCGAAAGGCTTGATCTTCCCGAATCTTATCAGAAAAGGTATACCGAAGAGCAGATGGATGAATACAACCGCCGGTTTAAAGAGTACAAAGCAAGGAAAATTCAAAGGCTGAAAAACTAACGCCCCTCATTATCCCGATCTGTCCGGATATCACAAAGGATCTCACTTATTTCTCCTTTGTCCATGAAAAGCTGGATTTTATTTCCATTCTGTCGCCCACGCCCAGATTGCTTAACCACAGGTCCTGATCGGACTTCAGATCGCCCGCAAGAGGCAACGAGGGTAAAATCTCTCCCTTTTCAACGCTTTTCACTAAAGCCAGTGGGTTTAGATCTTTGTCCAGAAGGGTAACACCGGTGTATAATGAAGCAAATGGGAGGTTGGTATCTGTTTTAATTGAGGTTGCAGTCACTTCTGTCGTTCTGAACTTTCCCACAAGCAGTGCGTCCGCCGTCTTTAAATCCAGTTGCCTTCCTTTGAGTGACATCTCCTCTATCGGATGTACCGTCGTACGAAATGCATTTGAGAAATGAGCAATATCTCCTTTGCCGGGT
>CAZAVR010000491.1:0-3523 GCA_964488435.1 uncultured Cytophagales bacterium
ATCGGTGGAAATGTCATGAACAGATAATAGGGTCTGTGCCTTCACCGGTATAACGGATTCCTTCCGGAAAGCTTCAGATTCAAAAATCCCGCGACCTTCAGTACCTTTAGCAAGCCTGTTATGATTCTCTGAATTTCCTTGTTAAATTGCCCGGGTCAAAGTTTAACCCGGGCAGTTCATCAACAGAAAACATGGAACATATAGAAACAACCCTGCTACATTCGGGGAAGGAACATAACAAGACGGCCGCTGTCACGCCTCCGGTGTGGCTCACCTCTACCTATTTCGCTCCGGAAGATGCCGATGAGTATCTGAAAATGGCCTCTACGCCGGGTTCACCTCATTTTTATCACAGGCATGGAAGCCCCGTCAACAATCAGATCGCTTCCATCCTGGCCAAACTCGAAAACACCGAAACCGCATTGCTGACCACGACAGGAATGGCTGCAGTAAGCACGACTATTCTGGCACTGGTCAAATCAGGAGATCATCTCCTTACACAACAGTCCATTTACCCTTCCGTAAATAACCTTTTACTTGAGCTTATGCCTCGAATCGGCGTGGAAGTAAGCTTTGTGGATCAGACCGACAACACAGCTTTTCTGGACGGGATAAAACCAAATACCCGGCTTATCTATGTCGAAACGCCCTCCAATCCCCACCTTAAAATAACCGATCTGGAGTTTATCGGGAAAACAGGGAAAGACAAAGGCATTATCACCATCTGCGACAATACATTCTGCAGCCCGATCAATCAACGTCCGGCTGATTTTGGCATTGATATTATCGTTCACAGCGCTACCAAATACCTGGGCGGACACTCCGACCTTACTGCGGGCGCCATTTGCACGAGTAGCGACCTGCTCCCTGTCATCTGGAAACATTTGATCATGTTGGGCACCAGTCTTGGCGCGATGGACGCGTGGCTTCTGCTGAGGGGAATCCGCACCCTATCCATGCGGGTAAAACAAATCAATGAAAATGCACAGAAGCTTGCAGAATACCTCGACAGACACCCCGCTATAAAAACAGTCATGTATTGTGGATTGCCTGATCACCCTCAATTCGAGCTCGTGAAAAAGCAAATGAAAGGATTCACAGGTATGATCTGCATCGAATTGGCAGGAAATACAGAGAATGAGGCGGCTCATCACGCCCTGCGCGTGTTGAGCCGCCTCCGGTACTTTTCCAATGCTGCCAGCCTTGGAGGTGTCGAATCTCTGGTCGTTCACCCGGCCAGCATGTGGGGAAAACAACAGTCCGGAGAGCAAAAGACACCGCCAGGCATAACAAAGGGAATGTTGCGAATTTCGGTAGGTCTGGAAAATGCAGAAGATCTGATTGAAGATTTCCGGCAAGCCTTGGCATAAAACCCGCGGTCATCTCGGCGTAAGTTTCTTCAGATAAAGGTAATAAGCGTCCCAACGCTCCCCGCCTTCTCCTTCAAAAACTGCCGAGATGAGATTTTCTCCTTTCTTAAGATTAACACGCAATACTTTCCCCGTTCCGGCCGCCACAGACTCCTTCGGAAGACGCACACCATTTACCTCTACCAAAACGCTTTTAAAAGATAAGCTTTTTCCGGAAGGATATGGCCAGGTCAAACCCGGAAAGGGAACCGAAGGCTCTGCCGAAGCGCTCAGGTTCAGATTGCTTTCTCTCGGCCAGCGCCGCAACTCCAATTCATATAACCCGGGCACTTCTGACTGAATAATCCAGTGTCCCGGCGAGGTCTTCTGAGGGGCCAACCTCACTTCATATTGCGACCACACCGGCAAACCTTTCTCCTGCAACAAATCATGTGAAGTAAGTGTGAGCTGCCTGTTGTGTTTTCCAAGCACCGGAGCATTGTGATCATGCTGATGAGCAGAGATCTCGCCCCACCAACTTTCGTAAGCGCCGGTCAGTTCCCTTACTATCTCAGGGTGGGCATCGGCCACATTATGAACCTGTCCCGGGTCGTCTGTCAGATTGTACAGTTCACTTTTCCCCTGCAGTCTCCATTTTCCTTTCATAACAGCAGGCTGTTTCCACTTCACCAGCAGATTCTCCCGCTGGGTATCTGCAAAAACGATCCTGTCAGGCCACTTTTTTACTCCACCCTTCAAATATGGGGCAAGACTTATCCCATCCGTGTTACGGAATCTTTGATCACTAATACCCGCAAGTTCAGCAAGTGTAGGGACGACGTCCACATAGGTAGAAAGAATATCCAGATCCCGTCCGCCATTCAGTCCACCGGAAGGCCAGTGAACGAAAAACGGTACTCTATGCCCACCTTCGTAATTTGATGACTTCTTCCCTCTCATACCGGCATTGTACCCTTTTTTGATGGTGCCGTCAGGATGGAACTCTACGCCTGCTGAAGTACCGTTGTCAGTCAAAAATATCAGTATCGTGTTGTCGGCTATATTCAGCTTTTCCAGTTGACTTCTTAATTTACCCAGATTTTCGTCGATATTGGTAATCATCCCGTAAAAACCCGCATGAGGAACTTCTTCCGTCCCCTCGTAGAGTCGACTGTACTTTTCCGGTACATGATAGGGCGAATGCGGCGCGTTCAGGGCAATGTATGTAAAAAAAGGACGGCCGCGATTTTCTGCGATGAACGCGGCAGCATTTTCAAACCACACATCCGTACAATATCCGTTGAACTTCTGAGGCTTTCCGTTTTTGAAGTAGGTGTCATCAAAATAATCATTCCCCCAATAATCCGGTGCTTGTCCTACGCCTCCCCCTCCATGTATCACCACCTCATCAAAACCCCTGTCCTGCGGACGGAAGGGATAGTTATCTCCCAAATGCCATTTCCCGAAAATAGCCGTCCGATAACCCGCGGATTGAAACAACTCCCCCATCGTCGGTACACCCGCCTTCAGATTCTGTCGCCCCATGACAGTGTGCCAGACGCCCACTTTATTACTGTAGTGCCCCGTAAGCAAGCCAGCGCGGGATGGTGCACACGTAGTACCCATGTGGTGATTTGTCAATCTCACCGATTGGCCATGAAGTTCGTCCAGATGCGGGGTTTTAATCCATGGATTTCCATGGGCGCCCAAATCCCCATAACCCTGGTCGTCTGTCATGATAACAATCACATTAGGCCTGCGTTTCCCGTCGTCTTCACCTCCTGAGGTCGTGTAGTTCACGCCGGTAAAGAAGGTGATCAGTAAAGCGGTGCAAATCAATTTGCTTTTATTTGTAACCTTCATTTTGATTCAATTGCGCGTTATTTCTGATCTCGGTAGTAGGTATTGGAAAAAGAAGCTCTCTTGACTTCAATACAGGTCCATAGGAGAATTTATGCCCGACGTAGTCTTCAAATTTACGGCTCGATACATTGAATGCCTTGCGCAATCTCACCATATCGAACCATGTTTTATTCTCAAAACTAAGCTCATGCCATCTCTCTCTCCAGACACTTTCTCTAAACGCTTCCTTAGTCAAACCGCTCAATAAGGGTACATTTGCTCTTTTTCTAATTTGATTAACAGCATCATAAGCGGGCTGTTCAGGCCCGGAC
>CAZAVR010000492.1:0-3517 GCA_964488435.1 uncultured Cytophagales bacterium
AGTAATAAGCGATACCGTCAGACTGGTTTGATTTCCCACGGTAATTTCCTGCGTAGTATATCCGATATAGGAAAAAGCGAGAATATCGTTCCGCTTTGCAGCAATCGTAAACTTCCCGTCTGAATTTGTAGTGGTCCCCGACTGAGTCCCCTTTATGACCACATTCACACCAGGCAGCGGAGCCTGGGTATCCGCATCCTGAACAGATCCGGTAAGCTGCTGTGTTTCCTGCGCAAGCAGTTGGTCTGGCCGTAATATAGCCACTGCAAACAGCAACAGCATCAACAACCGCATTCTGTAAACTTTCTGAATTCCCATAGTCACTTTTTAGTTAGTTTGAAAAAGCTAAATACATTCATGACTACAAGTGTAGGCAATTTTTGTAAACAAGATTTAGATATTGCCATTTATTTCTTAAAATTTTTTATAGAATTTTTCCTACTAAAAACACCCCATAAGTTAAAAAAGGCCATACATGCGCTGTATCAAAGAATTGTCAACCAAAAATCCATCCATAACTGAAGCAACAGCTCAAATAAGAAACATGGGACACCCAGGAGAAGTAACTATTTGTATCTAATATTATAATTAATCAATAAAATAGACAGGGTTCAATAAAATTTGTATACAAAAATTACATATTATGGTTATCAATATAAAAACACCACAATAATACATCGTGTACGTACACTCATGCTGTATAGCCGCATTTTCAGAAGTTATAACACCTTTTGGTAATAAAAAAAAGGACCAAATCTTAGACAAGAACAGCGAAAATCTGGTAGACACCATCCTCCGCATATAAGCCAAACGTCAACATTCCCTAATAGAATCGTCGACAACAATGCGCTCAGGATAATCCGGGAAAAATGGAAGTGAAAAAATGGGAATTCCCCCTGGGAAGCACGCAGAAAAGATGCATACACTCTGAACCACCTTTCTTGGAATTGTCAGAGATAATACGTAACTTTTAAAATTGGTTCAAGCGGCGGGGCGTTCAGAAGATGACAAAGCTGTCCCGCCCCGGCTCTATGTAAGAGCCTTCGCCGGCATAACGGTCATTCGTAATTACGAGAATAGTGTTTGGAGAAAATCTCAGACAATATCAAGGGAGGCTATCTCTCCACGTACCAGATGTCTGATCAACGTTTTTTCCGCAGTGGCCGAATCTCTGTTCCTGATAGCCCTGACAATCTCGCGATGCTCCACATCAGTGAGCTCGTAGTCGTCCATGTGGGTTTGTGTGTGCCCTAACTTCTGATGAAAAAGCGGAATATTACTGGTATGGTAAATGTTTTGAAGCTTTTCATTTCCGGAATAGTCAATGATGGTTTCGTGAAATTTCACATCGGCCTCACAGGCGCCACCGAGATATCCCCGTTCGTACATTGAGGTAAAATCGTCACAAATTCTCTCCAATTCCTTTATTTGCCCCTCATTGACCTTCTGAACTGTCAGACGTAAAGCCCCCAGCTCGAGTATCTCTCTCAACTCCCGGATATCCCGGATATCTTCAGCAGTCATCGACTTCACAAAGAAGCCACCCTTCTCTCCTTTTACCAACAACCGCTCCCCAAGCAAACGGGTCATAGCCTCTCTCACGGCCATCCGGTTAACCTCCAGCCTGACCGACCACTCCCCCTCTTTCAGCCGGATACCGGATACCAATTGATTGGACAGAATCTTCTTTCTTAATTCTTCGTAGGCCTTGTCCGACTGGGGTAAATCACTCATTTCCTGTAGGTATACAAAAATTGCATTATTTCAAACGTTAACCACCGGGCAAATGTAACGAATATTTATTTTAACAGGACGCGGATAAACCCAACCGGATCCTATTAAATATGGCTAACAGAAAACATGTAATCCGACCAAATGCCTCTTCCCTCTCAGCACATCACCTCACAGATCACACGTCATTTACTACAAAGGCAAACACCTCTTTGATCTACCGTTCCCCAAATCAGATCCTGTTTCCCTAAAGAAACAGAACCATCATACACCGGAGCTGTCTGGTGACCCCTTCCTCCACCATCCAAAAAAAATCCCTTTCCTGGTATGGAAAGGGATTTTTTTTCAGGCCTGAAACCCTAGTTACTTCCGTAAACAAACCGTAGATACTGCTTCTCCAAAGCCGAAAAATAGAACACAGCACTGATACAAATCAGCACCGCAAGCCCGGTAAGCGTCGAATCCGGAAAATAATAGTACAAAGCAATCACGACAAGGGCTGCCCTGACATATTCAAGATAAAAAACCCAATCTCTCTGTTCCAGAATAGCGCCGGAATTAGTCAGTGTTACCAAAATAAAAAGCCCGATCACTACCTGAAGAAAAAAGGGTATTTCATATTCAAAAAGAAGCAAACCAAACAAAATCACAATGGCACCTGCCATCTGACCCAGCACGTAGTACCTGAAATTCATGGAGCCCGTCTGCACCCTGCCCTTTGTAAGAAATTTCTTTTCTGCCTGACTGCGAAGATTGGGATCTAGGTCATCCGGCGCCCCGAAAAGAATTTTCACTTTACCCCACCACGACTTTTCCTTCTTCATCGCATAGCCGATCTCTACCAGGTAATGAAAATGCTGCCAAAGAAAACTATAACTATCCAGCTGTTTGGTTAAACCATAAACAGGCTCCTCCTTCTCCTCAGTAAATGTCCCGAATATCTTGTCCCAGATAATAAACATGTCCCCAAAATTCCGGTCAAGGTACTGCTCATTACTGGCATGATGCACCCGGTGATGAGAAGGCGTCACAAGAATGTATTCAAGGATACCCAGCTTACCGATGAGGCGTGTGTGCGTAAAAAAAGGATAAACACCATGCACAATCAGAATAATGGCTATCATGTGTGCCGGAAATCCTATAACAGGCAATATCGACCAGAATAACGTACGTACAACGGCCTGAAATATAGTAATACGCGTTGCTGCGGTATAGTTAAACTCCTCACTGGTATGGTGCACCGAATGAAACCCCCAGAAGATATTGACTTTGTGGCCCATCCTGTGGTACCAGTACCACATAAAATCTGTAGCCAACAAAAGCGCGATCCACAGCAGCACACTCGGCTGAATGTCAAAAATTGCGAAATTCTTATGAAGGTAGTCGTAGAAAAAATAGAAGCCGGCCGCAGTGAACATATCAATCAGGCGTTCCGCTATTCCTACGTTCAAATTCGCTATAGAGCTGGCAAATTTAAAATAGTGCTTTCTACCGGTTTTCCTGGCATAATAATACTCCAGACCAATAAAAAGCAGAAAAAAAGGCACTGCCATCGCCATTATATTCAAAGTCATGTCTCCAAATTTCATAAATCGAACTGGTTTGGGGATAAACTGCAACTGAAATCGACCTTATTAACCATTCAAATTGAAAATCTTGTCTGCAAAGGTAAACATTGAATTAATACAATATCACTTATTGATCAATTTCTTCCCTGCGCTCATCTGAATCGAGGCTCTCTTTCACTGGTTTTCTTTACTTTACCTCCGCCGGCTTTCCATCGCCA
>CAZAVR010000493.1:0-3512 GCA_964488435.1 uncultured Cytophagales bacterium
CTGACACTCGGTTATAGTGAAATATTTGAAAAGTTTGAGGGAGATTCGATAAGTCTGATTTCGCGGCAGGCTTTCAGAAGTGCAGAATCCAGATATAGCATAAAAAAATATTCTGCCGTGTTGAATCTGAGACATAAGATCAATCCGAAAAATAGTCTGTATGCAGGCATCACAATGGATATGCTTGATTTTGATATATTTGCCAAAACCTTTCATGACGGGGCATCTGTGGACACTGTACGAGTGGATATGGGAGGGCAGACTACCTTGCTTACACAAGGTTATGGTCAATGGAGATATCGCCCTGGTCAGAGATGGTTATTTACAGCCGGAGTGCATTTTCAGCATCTGAATCTTAACAACCAGGCTGTGGCAGAGCCGCGCGCAGCGTTACAGTATACCCTTGGACGCCACCAGATCTTGGGACTGGGTTACGGACTAAACAGTCAGATGCAGAATATTTACACCTATTTTGTCCGTACGCCTGTGATTGACGGTTGGGAACTCACCAATCGGGATCTTAAATTTACAAGGAGCCATCACTTTGTTTTGAGTTATACAAACAGGATTTCTGAGCATCTGCTGGTAAAAATTGAGCCCTATTATCAGACTATTTTCAACGTACCCGTGGAAAGGCGTGCCTCTTCGTTTTCGATGCTGAATACCGGCGCAGCATTCGGTCCGTCCGGTGTCGACAGCCTCGTCAGTGAGGGAACCGGTAAGAACAAAGGAATTGAACTTACCCTGGAAAGATATTTTAGTAGTGACTATTATTTTTTGCTGACCACCTCGCTTTTCGATTCCAAATATGAAGGCAGCGATAAAGTCCGGCGCAATACAGCCTTTAACGCGGGCTATGTGCTGAATTTGCTGGCAGGAAAAGAAATAAAAGTTGCAAAGACCAATGCGATCAGTGTTAATCTCCGGACTTCCCTTGTGGGCGGAAGATACTATACCCCTATCAATGTAACGGCATCCAGGATGTACGGATATGCGGTATTTGACGAGCGCCGGGCATACACGCAACGTCATACGCCGTACTTCCGGACCGATCTGAAATTAGCCTATCGCTGGGAAATGGGCAGAAGTTCCATGGAGTTTGCACTCGATCTTCAGAATATTACTGCGAACAAGAATGTGTTTCAGCAGGTGTATAACCCTAAAAAGCAGACATTGGCCAACCAGTACGGGCAGGGATTCTTTCCGGTGCCGTTTTTTCGGGCCACCTTTTGACCCGGTAAAGGACAAGTATCAGGTATGAAAGCTGAAAGATATACAATCAACGATGGAAAATGGAGACTGATCGGTATTCCCGTTCTGAGCCTTCTGATTGTTGTTATTTTGAATTTCGACCATATCAGCTTTAACCGGCTCCTGTTGTACGGATTCCTTATCAATGCTTTTTTTACTACTATATTCTGGGAAGGGACACGTTTTATTGTGATCATGATGAGACGTGCCTTCCCGGCTTACAGGCAGACCAGGCGCCGCCTTTTTGTGGAGGCCATCCTGGCGCTTGTCTATGTTTTGGTGGTGTCGTCTCTGCTCGATATGGTCACCCGATGGTTCTCTTCCGGAAATCAGACCCATGGTTTCGGTATTGTATTCCGGATTAGTATCGTGCCCACACTCTTGATTTGCGTTGTCTATGAGGCCGTTTTCTTTTTTGAAGCGTGGAAATCAAATGTAAGAAGAGCGGAGTCGCTCGAAAAGGAAAAAATTCAGTCGCAGCTGGAGGCCCTGAAAAGTCAGTTAGACCCTCATTTTCTTTTCAACAGTATGAATACACTTGCGGCACTTATAGATGAGGAAAACAGAGATGCGCAGCTTTATCTTGAAAAGCTGGCCGACGTCTACAGGTATGTGCTGGTGCACCGGAACAATAACACGGTGACCCTGGAGGAGGAACTGGCGTGCGTGGAGGCTTACGTGTATTTGAACAAAATCAGGTTCAGAGACAATCTGGAGGTGAATATAGCGCTTTCGGACCAGGTACGCCGCATGTATATCATCCCTCTTTGTCTGCAAATGCTGGTTGAAAACGCTATAAAGCACAACACAGCCTCTAAGGAGAAACCCCTGAGGATAAGTATTTATGAAGACGGAGGAGATATTATTGTGGTGGAAAATAATGTCTCCGAAAAGGCAGTACTAAATAAGTCGACCAAAGTTGGAATACAGAATATCATCAACCGACACCGACACCTCACGGAGAGGAAGGTGGAGGTTCTCAAAACAGATAACATGTTCACCGTACGTATTCCGTTGATTTTAAACCTGGTCTGATTTTAACTACCCTGATGACGGATCAATATGAAAATAGTAATCATAGAGGATGAATACCCCGCGGCTGAACGGCTTGAAAAGCTTCTTAAAAAGCTTAATCCAAAGATAGAGATCGTGGCGGTTCTGGATAGCGTGGCTTCTGCCCGGAAGTGGTTTCGGGAGCCCGAACAGACGGACCTGATTCTTTCGGATATACAGCTGTCTGACGGCCTCAGTTTTCAAATATTCGAGGAGTATCCGACACATAGTCCTGTGATTTTCATTACTTCCTACGATGAATACGCCATCAAAGCCTTTCGCGTTAAAAGCATAGATTATTTACTGAAACCCATCAAGCTTCCTGAGCTGGCTGAGGCTATTCGGAAATACGAACAACTTCGTGATGAGTTTTCGCCCAAATCGTACGCCAGGAAGCTGGAAATTCTGCTTGATAGTCTGGACATTGCCCGGCGTCCCTACAAAACGCGATTCCTGGTTAAAAATGCCGGACAGCTCCTTCCGCTCAGCCAGGAGAGTGTCGCCTATTTTTATTCTGCCAATGATATCACCTGCCTGATCGGCACGGACGGTCAGCAATACCTGGCGGACTACAAACTTGAAGAATTGGAAGCTTTGCTGGATCCGATCCTGTTTTTCAGACTGAACAGGCAGTTTATCGTTAAAATTTCAGCTGTGCAAAAGGTACACGCCTATTTTAACGGGAAATTGAAAGTGAATCTTACTCCCGCCAGTACGCAGGAGGCGGTCGTAAGCCGGGAGAAAGCCCCGGCTTTTAAAGCATGGTTAGAGGCATGATCAATGGATGCTTCGAGTTTTGCCCGATTAAACACTGAGCGCGCCCCTGAATGCCCTGGCTGCATAATAGGATTGCGCGCCGTTATGATAGATGAAAACGTGCTCGTAACGAAAGTCTCCGAAGAGTGCGCCGCCGTGTTTCCGGATCGCAGCAGGGGTATGAATCCAACTGGATGTTTTGGTGTCAAACTTTCCGAGTTGCTGCAGCTCCCTGTACTGTTCTTCATTTAAAATTGCAATTCCCATGGCATCAGCTACGTCGACTGCACTGTCCTGGGGCGGGAAGTCCTTCCTGGACTCTAGTCCCTCACGGTCGTAGCAAAGACTTCTGCGGCCTTTCGGACTTTCAGCGGCGCAATCAAAGAATATATACTCTCCTGTTTCGCTGTTGTGACCCACTACATCAGGTTCACCACCGGTTTCTTCCATTT
>CAZAVR010000494.1:0-2152 GCA_964488435.1 uncultured Cytophagales bacterium
GTAATAGCGGCTGTTTTCCTCCAACTTTGGATTAAAACTGAATTTGTTGCTGTAGTACTTGTCCATGTTATTGGACACAGAAGAATCTCTTAAGACGATATTTGAAAAACTTTCATCGGTGGAGACTTCCAGAAAGTGGGTAAGTCCGAGATGTTCATAGCCCTGAATAATCTCAAATGATAGTGCCGGCGTGGCAGATACCTGCTCCAATGGGGTCGTAGGAAAGAGTTTGTTTTCCCACTGCCTTTTCACATCGATCGGAAAGCCGGACCAGTTACTCCAACCCTGACTATACCTTACCCTGATCCTTATCTGGGTGGTCGACCAATAGACATGCTCCGAAGTCTTCAATTCCAGCCGGTGCACGCCCTTTCCGTGCGCTTGTCCCTGTTGGGAAAACAGAGTGGTTTTATTAAAAGCGTCTATCAGTTCAACTTCATAAGACAATGCCTCGGGATCGTTTATAAAGGATGCCCGAACGCTGCCATTGCTGAACATGATCGGATCTGAAAGTTGCGGTGTATTCCTGTGGCTGGAAAGGCCCGGCATCTGAAACGGAAGAACATTTGACCAGGGGCCATTTTTTTCGGCAGTTTCTGCCCTGACACGGACATGGTATGTATTTTCAGCGAAATGCCCGGAATGATAAAACGGCTGACCAAGCATAGTATCTGCTACCGTTTGAAGAAAACCTGGATCCCGTGCGATCTGAAGCCTGAAGGTTTCTGTCCTGTAAGTACTACGCCATTGAAATGCCGGTATGGGAGACGAACCACTGTGATCCTCCGACTGTAGTGTCAGATTCACTGTTTCCACGGGTGTAATCCCTTTCATGACAAAGCCGGCTCCCCCTATCCCGTTTCCCTCTGCATAATCCCGCATGATATTTTTGCACAAGGGATGAAATTCCAACACATTTCTGCAATACGACATGATAGATCCGGATACAATCTCCGTGTACGGGCCGGCTTCACAGTTTTCCTCACCTATACCTTCGGTGGTTGTACAAACATCGATGGGCCCACCCGGCCAGAAGCAGGAATGCGTGTGAGGAGAACCAAGCGTGTGCCCGAGTTCATGACAGAGCAGGTCAACTTTCAGAAGGGTGGCATTGGGAGAGGGGAAGTTGGAGGTGCACATGCGCCCTCCGCCATAGAACCAGCCGCTTCGGGAGGAAAAGGAAACCACGCAATCGCGATCGCCGGGCCGCTTGTCGGTCCAGTATTCTACCACGTTTTTGTAATAGTCATAATCTTCCTGCAATGCGTATGGCTCGGGTTGATCCCAGATCAGGATATCTGTAATGACCAGCTTTATATTTACATCTCTTTCAAAGACTTCCGAGGCTTTACTGACAAATTCATGCAGCACTTTTTTTATCTGCAGTTTGTCTCCTCCATAAAGGAGATAAGTTTTGTAATTGATATCGACAGCCAGACGATAAATCAGAGTTTCCCCAAAGCTTGTTCTCTTCCTCGTGAGCTTATCGATATCATGGTAATAGCGTTCAAGGTTAGGAACCATTAGAGAATCCGGAGTCCCACACGATTGGGCTGGCGCCTGAGCCAGAGTATCAAGGGAGCTGAGCACGATAAGAGCAAGCGCGATCGTATATTTTTTTAACAAGTGCGCGCCTTTAAGTAGGGAATGGAGCAGAATAAGTGTACCTGTGTTCACGAGAACATTTGACGTTTAAAAGTAACGGATTTCATGGCTGTAGATACAAAATTAGTAAAAAGCTTCGAGGTTCAACGGCGAAACCATAAAGACAGGTGCTTGATCCACCGGACCATTTATAAGAAATGAGCGCTAATCCCGGAGAACCCGCTTTCGCGATGTAAGGAGGAATTGTTACCCAAAATGTTGTCTCTTTTTAAGTGACTACTGTAGCGATTTTGTGGTCTGAGTAGCCCTGAAGCAGGGGATAGCAAATGGCATGATTGTTTCCTTCTTCATATTCACACAGGTTTCTTTGTGCGAGCGCTATCAGATTTGATCGTATCAGGAAATGCTGCTAACCATTCGTTCCACCCATTCGATTTGATGCCATGATGAACAACAGTCTCAGAAAAAGCCGGTTTATGTTGCTATCCGCCTATCCGGCATTGTGTATTAATAGTTTTTATGCACCTTTTCATCAACTTAACCGATC
>CAZAVR010000494.1:2162-3511 GCA_964488435.1 uncultured Cytophagales bacterium
TTGCGTGGTTTCCTTTTCCTCCCGAAGCGGCTGGTTCTATGGCGGAGGGCGGGATGCATTCAGAAGCTTCGCGGAAGCTGGGCGTGGCGCTAGTGGGACTTGGAAAGTATAGCGAGGAAGAACTCGCGCCTGCGCTTCTGCAGACCAATTTCTGCCGACTGTCCGGATTGGTGACCGGCTCGCCGGAGAAAATAGAAAAGTGGCAGCAGGCTTATGATGTTCCCGATGAAAATATCTATTCATATCAGGATTTTGATAAAATAGCGGATAATCCTGACATTGATATTGTATATATAGTACTACCCAACGCCATGCACAAAGAATTTACTGTCCGGGCAGCCAGGGCCGGGAAACACGTAATTTGTGAGAAGCCTATGGCGGTAAGTGTGGAAGAGGCAAAAGAAATGATCGATGCTTGCGAAGAAGCGGGGAAGTTACTTTCCATTGGCTACCGCATGCATTTTGATCCGTCCACTTTCCTTATTGAACAGTTCAGAGAAGAAAAAACTTTCGGAGCCTTTTCCTCTGTCGCTGCAGCAAATAGTGCGCATAAAGATGCTGGAGAATGGAGGCTGGACAAAAAGATGGCCGGTGGAGGACCCTTGATGGATTTAGGGATTTACTGTGTACAGGCATTTCTTTATAGTACAGGTGAGCTCCCCGTGGGTGTAAAGGCGTCTTTTGGTGAAAACGAAGACCCTGAGAAATTTTCAAGTGTGGAACAAAGCATCACCTTCGAACTTATATTTCCGTCGGGGATCAGTGCGCGTGGCTACACAAGCTACGCAGAGGAGGAAGATCAGTTGCGTATTACAGGTGAACGCGGCTGGTTGAAATTTTCACCGGCTTTTAGTTATCGTGGGTTGAAGGGCGACAGTAGCCACGGACGTGTTTCCCTGCCTGTCGTCAATCAGCAGGCATTGCAGATGGATGATTTTGCACGGTGTGTGATGGAGGGCACCGGAAGCAATGTCTCAGGCGAAATGGGATTGCGGGATATGAAAATTCTCATGGCCATTTATGAATCTGCAAGGACGAGGAAAGAGGTTAAGCTGGATTTGTAGAGATAGGTTGTGTTTGTCTGGGTTTTTCCTGGCGACAAGTTGGCCAAGGTTGTTGCTTTTGTAAAACTGATAAAGAGGTATTGCCGCTCCTTATCAGTTTTTACTTGTTTTTCTCAAAAATAATGTGTAACTTTCTAAATAGACCTTTGTTGACTCAGTCGGGTTTCTTCGGCAGTTTCAATACAATAAGACTGAACCCTTCTGCGGTGATGATATCACCTGATGTTACCCATTCCTCTTTTTCTTCTACGAATCCATCGGAGGTGTTTATTACTTTCAGCCATC
>CAZAVR010000495.1:0-3495 GCA_964488435.1 uncultured Cytophagales bacterium
AAGGATTTGGAGTTTTTCATCTTTTTGTCAATTTTTAAGTCTTTGAAAACTAGTGTCTTGTTCTTGTAAAGGCGACCGCCAATTTCGTACAAAATTTATTCATGCTGGGGGATTGCTTCCCACTTTCTGTAATTTGGAATGATTATATCCGTTTAAAGCCGGTCAGGGGGGGCCTATGCCTGTCTGTTTTGCTGATTTTTTTATAGCTTCCATGATCGTTTTTTCAGTGTCAAGCGCCCAAGGTCCCGGCATATCGCCGATCATTTGCGAAGTCTGACCCTCATAGCCCCCTTCCAAAAGGATCGTCTCGGAAGGGATGTAAGCCATCACATCATTTGAATAGCTCATCACAAAGGTTTTCTGCCCGAACAGTTTTTTGATTTTGATGGCGTATTCTACGGTAACTTCTCCTCCAAGACTGATGAGCGGAAGCTCGCCGATTTTCCAGCTTTGAACGGGATAAGGATAAGAAGTGGCCAGTTTTTCTTTATTCTGTACTTTCTTTATCATATCCTCAGCCCAGAGTTTAACATAGCTGCCGTGCTGTTGCGAAAGCTTTGTCAGTTCCTCTATGGACATAGGAGGAGCAAAGCGCAGATCTATTTCTTCATAAGCAGAGGTCAGGCTCGGAGAAAGCTTTTCCATGGGTTCCTCCAGTACACGTTCAACGGCTGCGGCCAGCTGTTTGCCGTATTGTTTGGCCAGACCTTCGGTTCGTCGGGGAAGCGGATTCTGGTCTCCGCCTGCTCCCTGAAAAAACATGGCATTTACACCCGGATACAATTTCTCTATTTCGGATTGCGCAAAGCCCGGATAGTCAGCTGTCCATTGGTAGGTGCCCAATACGGTCGGGTGGCAGGCGTAGCCGAATAGGATGGTTTTTATTTTTCCCTTCAGGTCTGTCACTTTTATCACCGGGACAGCATGGTCATTGGGGCCTTTTAATTCAGATTGCTCTGTCAGTTTTGCCTCGACGTTATTCCGGCGGTTTACCTGGAACCTGGTGACACCGTTCTGTGCGTGTAGTTCAGCGGGTTCCATGGACTGAAGCGCCTGTTTGACCAGCAGATCAATATTGTCTTCCAGTTTTTTGATGTACTGATCCACCTTTTCTTTTTGTCCCGGATTAATAGGGTAAATCCAGGTATGGTTGCTCGCCAGCAAAGGTCCGGAATGCGTATGCGAGGCATTCAGAATAATCTGGGCTTTGGAGAGTCCGTAGTTTTTCTGCAGGCGTGTCCTGACCCTGTCAGAAATATCTTTAGGGAAGCCAACGAGATCGGAGGTAACGAGCACAGCACGCTCTCCGCGGGGATCCTGAATAGCGAGGGCCTTGATCCATATAGGACTCAAAGTTCCATCAGCAGGATGTGTTCTGGAAGCATATCCACCCATCCAGACGGGCTCCTCCGGGGTGATATTGATGCGGGAAGTGCCCGCTTTCCAGTGGGTTTGCGCCAGCATAGCCCCGGAGAGAAGCGTAAAAGTCAAAGAAAATAACAACCGTTTCATAAGCAAGGTTAATAGTTAGGTAGGTCTTTATCAGGGGGCGGGTGAGATTCCTGCCTGTGTTGCTATCCGGGATGAAGTTTCCAGTATAGTTTCTTCAATATCGTCATTCCATGGGCCGGGCATGGTTCCGGACATCTGAGAGGTAAGCCCTTCGTATCCGCCTTCTTTCAGTATCTTCAGCGTAGGGATGTATCCCATGACGTCGTTCGAGTATCCCATGACAAAGGTTTTCTGCCCAAACATTTTTTTCAGCTTCAGAGCATACTCTACGGTAACCTCTCCACCCAGGGCGATCAGGGGCAGCTCTCCAAGTTTCCAGGCCTGCACGGGATAGGGATAAGAGGTTATGACGGGGATTTGATTGATGCGTTTTTCGAGCAGGGATTCCGCCCATTTCTTGATGTAACTCCCGCTTTCCTGCGCCAGTTTTTTTAATTCATCCTCTTTCATAGGCGGTGCGAAGCGGAGGTTGATTTCGGTGTAGGCGTATTGGAGAGCCGGGGAGAGTTCTTCCATGGGTTCTTCAAGTACCCTCTCTACCGCAGCGGCGAGTTGTTGTCCGTATTGTTTGGCCAGAGGCACCGTTCGACGGGGAAGAGGGTTCTGGTCTCCTCCCGCCCCCTGAAAAAACAGGGCCATGGTTCCCGGGAAGGTTTTTTCCAAGGCTGATTGTGCAAAGCCGGGATAGTCCGACGACCATTCATAGCCGCCTAATACGGTGGGATGGCAGGCATAGCCAAACACAAGTGCTTTCACTTTGTTATTCCTGTCGGTGACTTTTATGACAGGTACGGCGAAGTCGTTCGGGCCTTTCAATTCAGATTGCTGCAACAGCCCGTTTTCAGAATTATTTCGTCGGTTGACCTGAAAGCGCGTCACACCATTGGCAGCATGGAGCCGGACAGGGGTCATCTCCTTTAAAGCATCTTTGACTACCTGTACTATTTTGTTTTGCAGTTCTCCCAGGTACTGTACGTTCCGTCTCCTTTGGGCAGAGTCCAGCGGATAGGCATGCACGTGGTTGATTTTTAGTAACGGACCGGAGTGCGTATGAGAAGCATTGAGAATAATCTGGGCTTTCGAGAAGCTCAGGGCTTCCAGTTGTTGCCTGATAGGATCCGATACGTCTTTGGTGAATCCGACAAGGTCCGCAGTAACCAGCACGGCTTTGTTTCCCCGGGCATCCTGTAGAACCAGTGCTTTGGCCCAGAGGTTGTTAAGTGTACCTTCTCCCGGACGTGTCCTGGCCGCGTAGCCACCCATCCACACTTTTCCGGCAGGCGTAATATTGATCCGGGCTGTCCCGGCCTGCCATTCCGACTGCCCGTTTGCAACCGAAATAAGGGTTGAAAACAAGTAGGTTATCAGGATTTTTTTCATGGTTTCGATGCAGAGTTTTTTCTAAAAATCCGCTTATCGGGTACGTACCCGAAAGATAGAGATCTAATTTGGGTTTTAAAAGTTCATGGTAAAATTTAATTTCCTTTATTAGCGTTCGAGAGTTCAAAAAGTTCGCGTGCTGGGATAGTGGGTTCAAGAGTTCGAAAAAGTTTTTAGAGTTCGAAAAAGTTCAAGGAGTTTTAGAGTTAGCGTACGTGGTTAAACAGAAGACATTGGTAAGTCGGGTAAGCCCCCGAACTATAATAACTATTGAACTAAATTAACTATCGAACTAACAAAACATCCATTCCGGGCGAAGGCCTTCTTTCCTTATGCTGAATTTCATCATCTCTGCATTTCGATAGATATGTCACCACTTCGTGGTTAACAGAACGCATGGGATAACTTGGGTAAGCGTTCAAAATACGGCAACTGAATAACTATTGAACTCTAATAACTACTTGAACTCTCGAACTAACAACTCTCATTTCCTTAAAATGTCGTCGATAAACCGGTAAGCCTCCTCGCGTGTCGCTTTCGGAAAATCGTGACCGGCATCGGGGGTTCTGAGTTGTAGATGGCCTGGTGCTTTTTGGAGTTCGT
>CAZAVR010000496.1:0-2494 GCA_964488435.1 uncultured Cytophagales bacterium
TATCCCACTCGAAAGGATCCAAAAAGACCGTACAGAAGTGCTCACCAATATTTATTTTGAATCCGGCCGGGATCAACTGAACGATAAATCAAAAGTAGAATTGCAAAAATTATCCGACTTCCTGATCGCCAATCCTAAAATCGCCATAGAGATCGCCGGGCACACTGATGACGTAGGCAACGAAAAAGACAATCTTGACCTGTCCCTGCGCCGCGCGAGATCCGTCATGCAATTTCTGATTCAAAAGGGCGTCAGTCAGGAGAGGCTGCGTGCAAAAGGGTATGGCGAAACCCATCCCAAACTGGCCAATACTTCCGAAGAAAACCGTATGAAAAACCGTCGCATTGAGTGGACAATACTTTGACCTGATTTGTCTTTTTCCTGGAAAATCACCATATTTGAACTTTCAGTATCCGGGAAATCGTTCGGATAGCATAAGAGGAGGAGTTTGCAACTGATAAGCCGTCAGAAAATAAGTTTGATCCTTCTGCCGGGCTTTGTACTTTGTCGATTTAATTAAAAATATGAGTGCCGAAAAAATAGAATGCCTGATCATCGGCTCCGGCCCTGCCGGTTTTACAGCTGCCATATACGCTGCCAGAGCGGGCCTTACCCCCGTAGTATATCAGGGACCTCAGCCAGGGGGGCAATTGACCATCACTACTGACGTTGAGAATTACCCCGGCTATCCTGATGGCATCACGGGTCCTGAAATGATGATCAATTTCGAGAAACAGGCGACCCGTTTCGGAGCAGACATCCGTTACGGCATGGTTACCGAAGTTGATTTTTCCTCCTACCCTCACAAGGTAGTGGTAGACAACAAACATACTATTGAAGCTTCTGCCGTGATTATTTCCACCGGCGCGTCCGCTAAATGGCTGGGTATCAAAGGGGAGCAACGACTAAATGGCAGCGGGGTCTCGGCCTGCGCGGTTTGCGACGGATTCTTTTATCGTAACCAGGATGTTGTAATCGTAGGTGCCGGCGATACGGCTGCTGAAGAGGCAAGCTACCTGGCGAAACTGTGCCGCAAGGTTTACATGCTGGTTCGTCGCGATGAAATGCGCGCATCTACCATCATGAGAAAGCGGGTAGAAAGCCTTCCTAACATCGAAATCCTCTGGAATACCGAAACTGTTGAACTTATCGGAGAAAACGTGCTTGAAAAAGTGAAGGTCCTCAATAATAAAACGGGCGAAGAAAAAGTTCTTGATGTGACTGGATTTTTTGTTGCCATAGGCCACGAGCCCAATACAGCAATATTCCGGGATTATATTGACATGGATGAGGCGGGATACATCAACACCGTAAAAGGAACTTCGCTCACCAATGTTGAAGGGGTATTTGCGTGCGGAGATGCTCAGGATCATGTGTACCGCCAGGCGGTTACAGCGGCAGGTACAGGCTGTATGGCAGCACTGGATGCGGAGCGTTTTCTGGCAGAAAGGGAGTTACATCTTTCTGAAGCCTTGCAGGAAGGTAAGTAATATTTGAAAAACTTAGTAAGAAATACCCGGCCAATTCTTTATAAAGTATTGGTTTCGAGCTGTAAGGTAAACCCACCATTCTTCATGTTTCATTTTAAGGTTAAAAGACCACTCCCTACGTTATGCAGGGAGACAGAAAGTCTGTTTTGAACGGAAGGGATTTAAGGAATGGGTTGGGATGACAGGATTAAGATCCGGGGATTTGGTTTCGGATGGGGTAAAAATGACGCTTCAGTTTATCGAAGCTTATTTAAAGAAACGACTTATGATTCATAAATTAGTAAAAAAAACTGGCTTCTGCATCGGGCTTTTGATTTTGATCTGTTCTTTTTCAAACCATGCAATTGCACAGGAAAAAGGAATATTCAAGAACCCTCCCAAAATAAGGCAAGGATCCCCCCCGCAAAAAACACCCGCTGCGAAACCTCCGCAAAAAGATCCGGAAGACGATTTTCAGATAGAAACATCCAATATCACGTTTCAAAGCCAGTTTGAGCCAGCCAAACCGCTTAACCCGGTCGTAAGCGAAGACACCCTGACCATCGACGAGGGAGAAACCAAAGTACTGGAGGAGGTAGACTCGGTAAAAATCGGCGATGACTGGGTGAAGGTGGCGGAATACTACGTCATCTGGGACACCAAATCGATCAACCCTTATGGTATAGATCCCCTGCAGTTTGACGAATCCATAGAATTGAAGCTCTATAGCCCAGCCGAAGAACGCTTCTGGAACAATCCTCTTGAGAAAATCAAAACGACGTCAAATTTTGGCTCCCGCTGGGGAAGATGGCATACAGGTACCGATCTCGACCTTGAGACCGGAGATGCTGTATACTCCGTTTTTGACGGACTTGTCAGGGTTGTCGGATGGGACGGCCGTGGTTACGGAAATTTCGTTCTCGTAAGGCACATGAACGGACTCGAAACACTCTACGGCCACTTATCCAAGGCATTGGTTGAATCCGGACAAAAGGTAAAAGCAGGTGACACCGTAGGATTGGGAG
>CAZAVR010000496.1:2512-3493 GCA_964488435.1 uncultured Cytophagales bacterium
AAGGAAACCCTTTCGATCCCAGATATATATTCGACTGGGATAGTGCACAAATTAAATCCGAGCACTTTCTCCTGACCAGCCAGGTATGGGATTTCAGAAGAGGCGGACAATCATTCAAAAGCGAGTTTGACTCGAGCGCAGAAACCCCTACCTACAGCAGAACGTTGCTCCATAAAGTAAGATCAGGTGAAACACTTTATTCCATCGCCAACAAGTATGGTACTACCATATCTGCCCTGGCAAAAAAGAACAGAATTTCGGCGCAATCCAGACTGAGAATAGGTCAGAAAATAAGGGTCAGATAGTAATTTCTCCGGACAAAGGCATCTGCCTGTAAAAGCAGAGACACTTCATTAAGCTTTAAAACCCGCAAAAAATAAACGAATGAAACTAGATATACTGGCCATCGCGGCACATCCCGATGATGTGGAACTCGCCTGCGCCGGAACCCTGATGTCACAAATGGCCTTGGGTAAGAAAGTGGGCATTCTTGATCTCACTCAAGGCGAATTAGGTACCAGAGGTACGCCGGAAGGACGTCTCATTGAGGCAGCTAATGCGGCAAAAGTATTGGGCATCGGTATAAGAAAAAACGCCGGATTAGCTGACGGATTTTTCAAAAATGACGAAGCACATCAGCGTGTCATTATATCGTATATCAGAGAATTTCAACCAGATATCGTGCTGACTAACAGTATAGAAGATCGCCATCCAGACCACTCCAGAGCTGCCCGGCTCGTAGCGGAAAGCTGCTTTTATTCCGGATTGAGAAAAATAGAGACCCTGGACGAAAGCGGCCGTATACAATCGCCCTGGCGCCCGGGGAACGTGTTCCATTTTATCCAGGACAGATATGTCAAACCTAATTTTGTGATCGATATCAGCGCCTTTTTCGAAAAACGGACCGAAGCATTGCTTGAGTTTAAAAGTCAGTTTTTTGTAGAAGATTACAAAAGCGATGAACCTCAAAGCTACATATCT
>CAZAVR010000497.1:0-3485 GCA_964488435.1 uncultured Cytophagales bacterium
CGGCTGCCTACCGGTTTTATTCGGACAGATTGCTTAAATCATGGACTGCCAGTAATCCCTATTTGAAGGGGATGACGGCATTGTATGCATTCAGGAAGGGTGATGTACATACATCTGACGCTATACTGAAATCTCTGAGGGAAACTGCTATAAAAAGTGACGAGATGGGCATGTACTGGAAGAGCAATGCGCCTGCATGGTGGTGGTATGAAGCTCCTCTGGAACGTCAGGCTCTTTTGATCGAGGCATTTGAAGAAGCAGGAAAAGACAGAAAGACGGCAGATGAACTTCGGCTTTGGCTGCTTCGTCAGAAACAAACCAATAGCTGGGGGAGCACCAGGTCCACGGCAGAAGCCTGCTATGCGCTTCTTTTACGTGGGAGTGACTGGCTATCGGCGGGGGCGAATGTGGATATAAAATTGGGAAGTACGCGTTTGAAGGAGACAGGAGATAAAGTCGAAGCCGGTACGGGTTATATCAAAAAAATGATACAAGGTTCCGATGTACGTGCAGATATGGGAGAAATAACCGTAACAACCAGCGGTTCAGGCACACCTGGTTGGGGATCTGTGTATTGGCAATATTTTCAGGAGCTGGACAAAATTACTCCTGCTGATACGCCCTTGAAGGTATCCAGAGAGCTTTATACGGAGCGTCTGACAGACAGAGGTCCGCAGCTCACCCTGGTGACACAAAATACGGCTCTGGCTGTTGGCGACAAGTTGAAAGCAAGAATCGTTATAGAAGTGGACAGAGAGATGGAGTATGTTCATCTGAAGGACATGCGCGGTGCTGGACTGGAGCCTGTCAACGTGCTGAGCGGATACAAGTGGCAAGAGGGGCTCGGCTATTACGAATCAACAAAGGATGTAGCTACCCACTTCTTTTTCAGTCGTTTGAGGAGAGGTAAGTATGTGTTCGAATACCCGCTTGTCGTCAGTCACAAAGGCGACTATTCCATGGGTATAGCTACAATACAGTGTATGTATGCGCCTGAGTTTACTGCCCATACAGCAGGTTTGAGATTGAAGGTCGAATGAGAATCATTTTTCGGGGACTAGCTCGTTAGGACTTATTTTCTGCAAGGTCCGGATCTGTATCAGGTGAGTTCCCGGTTAGTTTTCTGAATACTTCCTCGCGGCCTTTCCGGGTTGCGAGAGGTATTTTGTTTTGATTGATCATCGTGACGATGTTTCCTTCTATGTTGGAAATAGCGCGCACGTTAACGATGTAGGAGCGATGAATTCTTACGAAAAGGTCGGCCGGCAGCCTTACGCTTATACTGGCAATGTTTCCATAAGAAACCAGTACGCCGTCTTTGCAATGTATTTTTACATAATCTTTTAATCCCTCTATGTAGTAAATATGTTTTAGCCTCAGACTGTGGGTCTTGATGCCTGATTTGATCCAGATAGAATCCTTCAGGGCGCTTTTTTTCGTCGTGGCAATTTTTTTGTTTTTTGCTGCTTTTGCGCCTTGTGCTTCTACCGTATTTTTTATTTTTACTGCGGCCTTGAAGAACCTGTCGAAAGGGACGGGTTTAAGCAGATAAGCCGCTACGTTATAATCGAATCCATCGATCGCATATTGTGGATGGGCAGATATAACGATGATATGAATCTGTAAATGGTTAATGATGTCGAGCAATTGAAATCCGGAAAGCTCAGGCATCCTGATGTCCAGGAAAATAACATCAGGCATTATCCTGGGAATCTCGTCAAGGGCTTCGATGGCATTGTAGCAGTTTCCTGCTAAATTCAGCCATGGGATATCACTGATAAAAGAAGATAACACCAGATGAGCAGCAGGTTCATCATCAACAATTACACATTTGATGCTGAAATTTTCATCCTTTGCTAAACTCATGATGATACGATGTGAATTTGAGACAGGGCTGTTATATCATATTACCTCAGAGAATAGCTGTGAATACTAATTTAGCTAAATTATCAGCTCTCGTAATGCAAGTTTCCCGGTTATTCCTGAATGCAATAATTTGTTTCTTTTTTGGAAATTTTGAATGTCAATCCGGAAATTGTCATGAGGAAATCTGCCGTCATTCCTGTGAACATGCGACAGAAGTCTGCCGAATGTGATGACTTAGATCGGGAAGAAAAAAATAATTATACCAATGGACCTGTTTCCACTACAAAGGAGTGATTTTGTTATACCGGAAGAAATTGCAGCACACCAGTCAATAGGTTTGCCTGCTCACTCCGCGGGGAATCTGAAAACAGGATGTGTAGCAAAAGCCTGAGCTTTTAAAGCAGTCTTTCTTTGATTTCCCGGTTCAGGAGCATTCCGTCCGGGTCGCCGATAGTCTTCAGGCGGGTAAAGTCTTCAGCCCAGGCAGAAGTTCTTTGCCGCAATGGAGGATATTCCATTTCTATCGTTTCTACAATCAAGTCAGCAATCCGCGATGGAGACTGGTGGATTCTGCCGGATGCAGCACGTTCCCTGAGACCGTTCATGTATTTTTCCAGTATGGGGAGGTAGGGTTCGGGAGCAATGGGAGAACTGGCTGTTGATACCTGAGAGGCAGACTTGGAGAAATTAGTAAGTACACCACCAGGCTCAAGCATGGAGAATTTGATGCCGAAAGCATCGGTGAGGTAGGTCGCCAGTGATTCAGTGTAGCCCTCAAGCGCAAATTTTGCGGCACAGTAGAATTCATTGAAGGGTTGCCCTACCAGGCCTCCTATTGATGAAATATTGATAATATGTCCGCCTCCCTGCTGTCTCATGACGGGTATTACCGCTTTCGTTGTACGCACCACACCGAAATAATTTACATCCATTACCCATTTCATTTCCTCTTCCGTAATATTTTCGGTTGTTTTGGCAAGACCTGCCCCTGCATTGTTAATCAGTATATCAATTCGTCCCTCCTGATTCAGGACTCCTGCCACAGCAGCTTCTACAGAATGTGCCGATGTAACATCCATCCCGATGACCTGAAGTCTCAGTGATGAGGCTTCAGCTGCCTGAAGTAAATCCTGTTTTTTTTCCAGGTTCCGCATGGAAGCGTATACTTTATAGCCTTTCGCGGACAGGGCTAACGCGGTTTCAAAGCCTATACCGGAAGATGAGCCGGTGACGAGTGCAGTTTTATTCATCTGGTTACCTGGAGTCTGATCATTATCACATCTAAACTTAGGGAGTATGCAGTAAAAAAGCAAAAAATCGCAAGTATGGATGAGGATGTAACCTGAGCGAGGTAGAGGGGTGAGGTGAAAAGGATCCGGAACAGCCAGGCGGAGTTGCGGATCCCTATTCAGTTATTTATTTACAAACACCACTTTCTTAGGACTGATGCCTGTCGGAATAGCATATTTTTTGGTTCCTTCTTTGCTGAAGCAAATGACCTCTCCGGATGTTTTGTAGTCTTTGGCGTTGGCGACGAAAACCTCTCCGGTAAGCTCATCTACACTTACGCCGTTAGGCGTACCTATAGAAGTTCCGTCTGTGATGAAGTTCTCTTTCTC
>CAZAVR010000498.1:0-3474 GCA_964488435.1 uncultured Cytophagales bacterium
GGCATCTCCAAACACGGTATTCTCAATGACTTTTTTGTCCATCCTGGATATAGCAAAAGTCAGCGTTTCGCGTGACTGAACACCATATCCGATCACCACTACTTCGTTCAGGTTTCCGGCTTCCGGCTCCAGCACTACCTGCAGTACCGATTCGTTCCCAAGCAGCTTTTCTACGGTTTTGTAACCTACAAAACTAAAAACCAGCATCTCACCCGGAGCCGCTCGAATCTCGAATTTGCCGTTTTCATCTGCGTGGGATCCATTCTGTGTTCCCTTGACAAGTACATTCACTAAAGGCAGCGAGGTACCGTTGTCAGCCGAGGTAACACTTCCGGTAACCACCCGCTGCTGCGCCATCGCCTCCGTGCCTGGCAGAAACATGACCAGTAGTGTAAACACAAGCCAGCCACATGGAACACGGCCTCTTTGCTTCCCGTTCATCCGTCTTAAAAATTGATTCATCGCGATAAATATTAAGGATTATAGTCATATTGATTTCTCTGCAGCTTCCTTCAAGCCTTTCAGGTAACCCAGGGCAAACAATCTCCCTGTCTCGCTGTATCCGGGATCGCTATTGGAATCTCCCTCCATAGTGGGCACATGATCCACCCGCACAGGACCGTCAAATGCAACCTTTACATAAGCTTTCATCGCCGCGAACATATCCGTCTGGCCCTCGTCATGAAAAGACTCGCAGAACTTCTCGGCATTCCCCACCGTATCTCTGAAATGCACAAAAAATATCTTATTCTTCTGCCCCAGATCCATGATCGTCTCAGGAATAGGCTCTCCGGCCGTGGCCAGCGTGCCCTGACAAAATGTGACTCCGCTATAAGGGCTTGGCGCCAGATCCAAAGCCTTTTTCAGGCTATTTAAACTGGTGATAATTCTGGATATACCCTTGATAGAAGAAACAGGAGGATCATCCGGGTGGAGCGCGAGTCTCACTTTAGAGGCCTCTGCCACCGGTACTACCTGCTCAAGGAAGTATTTCATATTGGCCCATAGCTGTTCTTTTGTCACTACTCCTGCCTCGGTCAGAGGTGCGTCCTTCATCAGTTCATGATCATAGCCCGATACCAGCGCCCCACCCCGCACCGGTATATCCACCGAAGTACGCACCCAGTTAAACTCCGCCATGAAATTGTAGCAAAGCACCGGAATGTCCAGCTTTCCCATGTTACGGATTAAAGTTTTGCAATTTTCAATGTCTTCATCCCTTCCGTCTATACCGAGCTTGGCGCGGTTCATCTGCGACTCGCCTCCTAAACCGGGCTCTATCACTTCCAGCTTCAAGCCTAACCTGCGGTAACTCTCCCGCAAGGCAAGAAGGTCTTCGAACGTCCAGGAGATACCACCGTCCGGGCGAACGGGCAATCTGGACACGGCATGGGTCACTCCCGCCTGCAGGGCAAAGGCGAGTAATTTGTTCTTCGTTGGGGCCAGCAGTTCAGCAATTTTCATGTATTTCCTAAATGATTAGATGGTTTATTACCTGCTCACGGATCTGAGCACTTTAAAAGTCGCATAACTGTGCCCGTCACTCTGTTGATTCATCATGACAAAATTAGGTGGGGTTTCCAGGGAAAAGTATTTACATATTACCTGAAAACAGAACGGATTTATCCGGAATGTGAGAGAATTACGGCCAGTATAATCATGCTTCAGCTTGTATCACTGAATTTGCCCCCTCTCACCCTGCGGTGCTCAGGGAATCTGAAGGGGAATATCAGAAAATAGGAAAAGACGCAGGATTGAAAACCTGCTCAGGAATGATGCTTTCGCAAATCGGCACGGAACTGGTATGGGCTTTTACCCAGATGCATTTTAAATATTTTGCAGAAATAGGAATCTGAATTGTATCCGCACAAATATGCTACTTCTGCGATGGGGATATCGGACTCTATCATCATACGGCAGGAATGGTTCACCCGGATTTCTTCCAGATACTGAAAAAAAGTTTTCCTGATCCTCGATTTGAAATACCGGCAAAACGAAGGCTTGGTCATGCAGGCTATCTCTGATACCTCATCCAGGGAAATTTGCCGATGAAGATTCTCTTTCATGAACCGCAGAACCGCCATCATCCTGTCGGGATAGCCTGTCTCTGTCTCCTTCAGCTGACTTTCCATAATCAGCTGTTTCTCAGAAGACACCGAAATCATATTCATGACCTGCAGCAAGCCCAGCATCTTTTCGAAACCCGTCTTTGCCGACAATTGAACAAGCATCCTCGCTATTGTTTTCCTCGTTTCTCCAAAGATATTGATACCGAGAGACGCCTGCCTGATCATCACCCGGATGCTGTCCATTTCCGCCGTGATCAAATCGAACATACTTTGAAAAATAGCCGGATGAATATACACCGTGATTACGCGGGCACGAAGTTTGGATTCCCGCTCGAAATAAACAGGATCACTTAACCATACATGGGGCACATTAGAACCGATCAGAACCATGTCTCCCGACTGAAAATCAGCCACTTCGCTACCAATAATTCTTTTCCCATGACCCTCCAGAATGAGGGTAAGCTGAAGTTCCGGATGCTGGTGATAAGAGGGGCGTGCGTGATCCAGAGAGGATATGTAAGAATCTTCCCTTAGTTCCAGATAAACGGAATTATTAATAAAAGGCGTAATCTCTGTTTCAACGACTTTCATTTGTTGTTCAATCAGTCAAAAATCACTTACACAGCAGTTATCTGTCTCGCTTATAAAGCAAGCTTTACCTGACCCTTATAAAATCCAAAAAAATTAAACAATATTACACATTCCGGACTGATTTCTTCCAGGAAGGATTAACAAAAAACAGGAGAGAATTAACCAACTTGCCATGCCCGGATTTCGGTTGATCAGAGACTGGCACATTTTTTTCCGGAAAATATAGACGCCGGTCAATTCCCGCAACCCAATAATTGCATAAATTTTCGTAGTCATGATACTAAAAATAAGATGGAAATGAGAGATGGGAAGGCCGCTTTAATGAACCTGAAAAATTATTATCGGACCTGAAAAACAAAAAGAAATGGAAAAACAAACCAACGCTGCGTTCATCGTAGACAGAGAAAATAGCACGATCACCATCAAAAGGAAATTTGCAGCCGGACGGTCACTCGTATGGGACGCCTTCACAAAAAGCGAAATCCTGGACCAGTGGTGGGCGCCGGAGCCCTGGCAAGCCAGAACCAAGATCATGGACTTCCGTGAGGGAGGCGGCTGGTTGTACGTCATGGAAGGTCCGGAAGGAGAAGAACACTGGAGCTGCACCGATTTTGAGACCATCATCCCGGAACAGAAATACGTGGGCTCCGACGCTTTTACGGACGCCGAGGGCAGGATAATCGAAGACCTTCCCCAGTCAAAATGGGACTTGTCTTTCTCCGATGACGAAGGCTCCACACAGGTGACCTTACATATCTCCTACCAGGACACCGAACAACTGGACGCTACCCTGCAGATGGGTTTCCGGGAAGGC
>CAZAVR010000499.1:0-3472 GCA_964488435.1 uncultured Cytophagales bacterium
GCTGCTTCAAGGATCTTCGGATGCCTTGAAAACAGACTGTCCCTGAGCGGACATACCGCCGAGACATATCCAAACCATGACGAGAGAAAAAAAGTACTTGTTCATAAAATAAGACTACTTAACTATTTATTGTTTTACTCATTTGCAGACCTATAACGATGGTTGCAAAAATATGTTATCCGCCCATCAGCAGGAATAAACTCATTTTAATTTATCGCCTCCCCACTTTTTACTAATCCATTGATTTTCTTATTTTTGTACAGCAGGATTCCGGGTTCACCACGAACGCACCTGTGGACTTTGTTAACATCGTTCTACAGTTCCGGGTTTGCCAGGAACACAATATAAAAAACCAACGTCAGCGAGCTTACAGCCTGAAACCTATCGCATACAGTAAAACCAAATCATATCTCTCCAAAATCATTTATGAAAAAGTTCGCGATCCGCACCGGCGCAGTGCTTGCCATCCTGTTTATTATAGTGGTCATCACAGCACTGATCCGATTTCAGGACAGGCATCCGGACTATACTATCAACCTTCGTCTGACCGGGAAATCTACACAAAATATCAAAGCCGGCTTTTCAAAAGCAGATATCACGCCACTGGGTTTTGACACCTGGAATGATGCCAATGACGACGGTCGCTACAACGAAAAAGACGGAGATACCTTTAACGATCTTAACAAAAACGGAAAATTTGACGCTGTATGGCTCGCAGGCTTTCACCAGAGCCGACCGGCCAATGGGATTAACGACTCCCTCTGGGCCAGATCTATGGTCATTGAAAACGGCGGACTGAGACTGGGCTTATGCGTCATCGACATGATCGGCCTGGGCAATGATGAAATCATAACCATAAGAAAACGAATAAAAGACACTTTCGCTCTGGATTACGTAATCGTTTCCAGCACACATGTACACTCCTCTCCTGATCTTCTGGGGATGTGGGGGCCCTCTACGCTAAAAAGAGGCGTTGACCCTGATTACCTCGAACTCGTCATTCAGAGGGTCATCCTCTCCATAGAGAAAGCCACACTGAACCTCAGACCCGCCAAACTTAAATTTGCCCAGGACCCGCACGGGGCATCCGGGCTGGTAGGAGATTCCAGGATCCCGGTTGTAAAAGACTATGGCATCCGCATTATGCAGGTGCTTGACAGGGAAACAGACGAAACAATAGGAACATTGCTCAACTGGAGCAACCACCCTGAAACCCTGTGGTCGAAGAATGTGATGATTACCTCTGACTTTCCCCATTATTACAGAAAGTACGTAGAGGAAGGTATTTATGCTGACGACAGCCTTATTGAAAGAGGCGTGGGCGGCACAGCTATCTTTCTGAATGGCGCGGTGGGCGGACTGATGACCACCCGACCCAATGACACCATTCCGCACCCCATCACCGGCCAGGCATTGACAGGCGCTACCTTCGAAAAGGCCGAAGCACAAGGCATGTCTCTGGCCATGCTCTCACTTCGCGCGCTTCAAAAAGCCGAAAGCGCTCCGGTTGAAGAGGCTGTTTTAAAAATAAGGGCTAAAACCATTGCCTTACCTATGGATAATCCTCTGTTCCAGATCGCGGGGCTCGTCGGCGTTTTCAAACGAGGTTTTATAAAGTGGAAACACCTCAGATCCGAAGTATCTGTCTGGTCCATAGGACCTGCTACTTTCGTTCACGCGCCAGGCGAACTTTATCCTGAAATACTGAACGGCGGTGTCGAAGCGCCCGCGGGAGCAGATTTTGGAATTGCCCCAGTGGAGGTACCTGCTATCGCAAGCAGGGTCAGATCAGCATTTCGCTTTTTTGGAGGACTCTCCAACGATATGGTAGGATACATCGTGCCCAAAAGCCAATGGGATGAGAAAGCGCCGTTTACTTACAATCTGCCTAAGAAACCGTACGGAGAGATCAACTCTCTCGGACCCGAAACTGCACCGATTGTCCACCGGTCCCTGCTGGAATTATTGGATGACCTGGATCATCAAAAGTAACCTCATCTGAAAAAGCGGGGTAACACCCAATTGAATTTGACTGCCAATACCCGGATTGTAATAATCAGTGCAGAGGCTGATACGAAGGCCGTAATACGCTCTACTCCAAAATGGTTCAGAATAAGATAAAAGACGGCACCTGCCAGGCAGGCTGTAGCGTAAATCTCTTTGCGATAAATAATAGGGATTTCATTCGTCATCACATCTCTTATGACCCCGCCCATAATGGAGGTAAACACACCCATGATGGCGGCAATTCCGGGCTGTACGCCTAAGTTCAAAGCCTTTTCTGTCCCTACAATGGTGAACAAAGCTATCCCGAAAGTATCGAAAAGAAAAAGTGTACGTTTCAATACAATCAGCTTTCTGTAGAAAATAAAAGTGACGATGATCCCAGCGCTGATGGCGTACACGATGTTGATATCACTGATCCACACCAGAGGATAACTTCCCAACAGCACGTCGCGAAGGGTACCTCCGCCTATCGCAGACAGGAAAGCCGTAAAACTTGCCGCAAACCAATCCGGATGATCTTTGTCCCTGATGGTCAATGCGCCTGAAATGGAAAAGGCAAATGTTCCCACAATTTCCAGAATGTATTGAATATTCATGGCCCTGGCTTGTGCAAAAGAATACGATATCTTTCCTTTTTGTACCTCTAGCGATCCACCTCTCCCATTACCACATCTATTGACCCTACTATGGCGATCAGATCCGCCAGTAAGGTTCCCTTTGAAATCTCGCCCAGCACAGACAAATTATTAAAAGAGCAAGCCCGTGCCTTACACCGCAAGGGAATATCTGAACGACCGTCAGTCCTGAAGAAAAATCCAAGTTCTCCCTTCGGGTTCTCAGCGCGCACATAAAAATCCATCGCCTTAGGTCGGATTTTCTTGGGAACAAATGCCTGCGGATCAAAATCCCTGGTTCTCTTGTGCTTACCGGTAAGCTGCTCCAGGCACTGTTCGATGATCCGTACAGATTCCGTGCATTCCGCCACACGGACCCAGTTCCGATCCCAACAGTCACCCTGCTTGCCCATTTTTCCTTCCCCTACAGGTATTTCAAAATCCAGTTCCGGGTAAACCGAATAACCGTCCACACGCCTGAGATCGTAACGCAACCCCGATCCCCGAAGCACAGGACCTGAACAACCGTAATTGATGGCCGTAGACATAGGAAGTATACCTACCCCTGCTGTACGACTGATGAAAATGCGGTTTTCAACCACCAATTGTCTCAACTCGGTTAACTTGGGCTTCAAATAGGCCATAAACTCCGCGCACCTTTCTTCAAAGCCGACGGGCACATCATAAAAAAGTCCGCCGATCCATATATAATTGTACAATAAGCGCGCGCCTGACGCCCACTCCAGCATACGCAGTATATGCTCCCGGTCACGCATCGTCCATAAAAAGGGAGTGAATGCTCCGATATCCATCGCGTAGGTGCCGATGGCTATAAAATGAGAGGCCAGCCT
>CAZAVR010000500.1:0-3463 GCA_964488435.1 uncultured Cytophagales bacterium
GCAGGCTGTCGCGCTGATCAGTCTCGCCGCGGCGGCACATCAGGCATGGAGTGCGAATATCTTTACAACTGCTTCGGATATGTTTCCTAAGAAGGCGGTGAGTTCGGTGGTCGGTATTGGCGGAATGGCCGGTTCTGTGGGCGGAATTCTATTCCCTCTTTTCGTAGGAACGCTGCTCGACAGTGCCAAGGAAGCCGGGAATATCAATACCGGGTACAACCTGATCTTTATTATCTGCGGTTTTGCCTATCTTTTGGCATGGGTGATTATGCATTTCTTCGCCCCTAAAATGGAAAGAGTAAAAATATGATCATATATCCGGCAGTACCTCCGGATTCGGCTACATAGACCTCGCGTAATAACGTATGGTGGATCTTCAGGGGTTCGCTATACGTTTTGGAATCGCTGCTGGTACGACGAACCCACCGGAAATAAACGGATTTTACGTAAATTAGCGGCTGTTGCTTACATTCACTTTAACCCTGATAAGATAAAAAAATGAGACTTCTCCTTTGGCTGCTTCTTTTCCCTTTCATCACACAGGCTCAGAGTAAAGATGAGCAGGCTGTTGCTTCCACGGTTAAGGCTTTGGAAAAAGCCCTGCTTGATCCTACGGAAGCCGAGCTCACCAGACTGACCTCTCCTGCACTAACTTATGGACATTCCAACGGGCTCCTAGAAGACCGTGCCGCATTTATTCATGCCCTCGTGAGTGGAGATTCGGACTTCACTTCTATATATACGCTTGATCAAACAATAAAGATCACCGGCAGTACTGCCTGGGTACGACACACCCTGAAAGGCACGACACATAACAAGGGACAGGATCCCGGGAAGCTCTCTCTTTCCGTATTGCTGGTTTTTGTAAAGGAAAAATCCAATTGGATACTCCTGGCACGGCAAGCTGTCAGGATCCCGTAAAAAGTAGAGAATCCGTCCGCCGTTTGGGTTAAAAGAATCAAAAAGAAGGACGCCTGACCGTATCCCAGATGAGCTTACCCCAGATGAGAATACAAGGCACAGCCTTCAAAACAAAGGGTTGTACCCATTCCACACGTACGAAACGTGGAAAAATATCGGTGGGAGAAAGCGACGTCAGCACGAACGCTGTCGCAAAAAGCACGGTATTGATACGGCTTGACGGGGAAGTGAAATACCAGAGAGCTGCCCCCGTCATGGCGACAATAAAAGTAGGCGATTCCGCTTTGTGATTAAATATAACGATCCAGATCAACACGGAACACAAATAAGAAAATCTATACCAGAAATCCTGGCTATGCCCGCGGTAACGCCAAAGAGGAGCCAGAAACAGTAAAACCCCTGCAAGTACGATCAATTGTTTGTTCACCGCTACCTTGAACCAGCTCTCTATCCATCCCATTACAGACAGTCCAAGAGAGGCCGAATGATCTTCAGAAAGCATATTCCACCAGCTCTTGTATAAAAAAACCAACTGATCTGAATGGACTACCGCCAGCGGCAATACCCATAATACCACCGACCATATAAGCGTATACGCAGCAAGCCTGGCCTTGCCCGGATAGAACAGATAGATAGCCATGGCCACCAACCCGAAGATCTTAATGTAAACCGTAAAAACGAGGCAAAGACAGGCCCATAAATAATGCCGCCTCTCCAAAAGACCGAACGCCAGGACAATCAGCCCTGCAATCAGCGCATTGGACTGTGAATTCTGCACTGACGTCAACATCTCCACACTTGAAGCCAGTAGTACCAGCCCTTTCTGACGCAGATTCAATACCGGAAGATAATAGACGGCAAAAAGCAACACCAGCGCGTTGAGCAAATCCCACAGCACCAAACCTATAATATCGGGAAAAATCGCGAAAAATCCAAAAAAAAGAGAAAAAGTAGGACTGTATTTATACAGATCGTGATGTGCTTCCGGATAAAGTTGATACAAATCCCGGTTGGAAATCAAATGAAAAAATGACTCCTTGAAAATGACATAGTTGTTAAAATGCGTATACAACGGTCCTCCGGTAACGAAAGGCCTTTCTTCCAGCAGGAATTGTTGCACTGCAGCCAGCAACGCAAACCCCACGTATATTCCCAGAATCACCTTCCGGCCCGACAATACATCTATTGCCTTTTTCATTCCCATCACCGAATAACAACTGTAGCTATCAAAAAACCCGAAATACCTGCCTCTCAAAAAAGGTCCTCATTGTCGTCTTCTTCATCCAAGTCTTCATCCGGGCCTGAGAACATACTGCTTACCAGATCTTTGAAATGGATGCCTCCGTCAAGTGCCTGCTTGCCGATCAGTGAAAACTCAGCCATTCCATGCAGTGCAAACTCCATCAGAAAGAGTTTCTCTTTTTCATCGGAGTACTTCGCAAACTCATCCACGAAATCGTCAAGTCCTTCAATAGTGCGGAGCCTGGCTTCGTATGCCTTATCTGTAAGATTACTGAAAAAATCCATCTCGTTTCCTGCCCCAAACCACTCTATTGTCTTACCAAACGGATTACGTTTCGTTTTCTTCGCTTTTTCGGGATCCGGAAAATACTTTAAGAACTGTGCTCTGATGGCCTTTCCGATCAGGTTCTGTGCGACAATCACCGGCCCCTCTACCTCTCCCTCGTAAACGAGTTCCACCTTGCCGCATATTGCCGGCACCACTGCATAGAGATCAGTTACCCTGGCGGAAGTACTTTCTTCCCGGTTGATCAGCGCCCGCCTTTCGCCCGCACTCATCAGGGTCTCCAGGGCCGAAATAGTCATCCTTGCGGAAACACCACTTTTGCTGTCTACATATTCGCTATCCCGGGCTTCTACAGCAATCTGCTCAATCAAGTCCCTCAATACTTCTTCCGCTCTCACCACCTGCTGCTGTACAGGTTTCATCCGTGCCTCCTGGCGTGTGATCTTCTTGCCGGTCTCGACGTCCCTGGGATAATGGGTGACGATCTGGCTGTCGATCCTGTCCTTGAGGGGCGTGACTATACTGCCGCGATTCGTATAATCTTCAGGATTGGCAGTAAATACAAACTGAATGTCCAACGGCAGCCTCAACTTGAATCCGCGAATCTGCAAGTCGCCTTCCTGGAGTATATTAAATAAAGCTACCTGAATTCTTGCCTGAAGATCTGGCAGCTCATTGATCACGAAAATTCCCCTGTGCGATCGTGGTATCAACCCGAAATGAATCACTCTTTCGTCAGAATAAGGAAGCTTTAAGGCCGCCGCTTTGATGGGGTCCACGTCACCTATTAAATCAGCCACAGACACATCCGGAGTAGCCAGTTTCTCTGTATACCGCTCATCCCTGGTCATCCAGGCGACAGGTGTGTTGTCTCCCTGAGCACTCAGGATATCTCTGGCCTGTCTTGAAACAGGTGCAAAAGGATCGTCGTTCAATTCCGACCCCTCAATGACAGGCACCACTTCATCCACACCCAGGTAAACAAGGAAGTGGCTCATGCGCAGGAGCCGGTCG
>CAZAVR010000501.1:0-3432 GCA_964488435.1 uncultured Cytophagales bacterium
ATCCTCAGCTATAGCAAAAAAGAATTCCTGCCGGGAAACAACCTGAACATAATGGTCGGCCAGGAGCTTAATCACGACAAATCAGAAAGTATAACCACTTCGGTCCGGTACCTTCCGAAATACATCGATGCCGTCAGCGCGCTCAATATGATGCAATTGGGATTATCGGACCCGATCACCACTACAGACTACGCTCCGAGTAAACTGTCGTCTTTCTTCGGCCGTATTAACTACGACTACAAAGGAAAATACCTGTTCTCTTCCACGTTGAGAGTCGACGGCTCCAGTAAATTTGCCCCAGGCAACCAATGGGGCTATTTCCCGTCTGCAGCAGGAGCATGGCGTATCTCCGACGAGCATTTTCTGAGCACGGCCAAATCATTCCTGGATGACCTGAAAATCAGAGCGAGCCTCGGAGCGGCCGGTAATAACCGTATTGCCGACAACGCCTGGCGCAAAACGCTTTCGGTGCAATCAGGACCGCTGTTCCTGGAAGGATCTGAGTCTACGCCGACTCCGTTCCTGAGGCCCGACGGCATTCTGTCTAACCCCCTCCTAAAATGGGAAACCACTATAACCAGAAATCTGGGCCTGGATTTTGCTTTGTTTAAAAGAAGGGTTTCGGGTTCTTTCGAAATTTACAAAAACACAACCCGGGATTTACTCATCTCCGCAACGGTGCCAAGCAGCACCGGATACAATAATCAGTTTCAAAATATCGGCCAGACTTCAAACCGCGGCATAGAGCTCTCTCTGAATACCGTTTGGGTTGAAACGCGTGATTTCAGCTTTTCAACCTCTCTTAACATCGCCTTCAACCGAAACCGGATCGACAAACTCGGTGAAGCAAAAAGCTGGGAACAAACCTCAGGATGGGCCGGATCCGACGGCCCGACAGGCGACTACCTCATAGAAGAAGGCGGAAAAGTAGGGCTGATGTACGGCTTTGAAACGCATCCCGACAAAATGTACGGTTTCGATGATTTCTCCTATGAAAACGGCGTGTATACGCTGAAGGAAGGCGTACCCAACAACGCTCCACTCATATTGGCTAAATGGTTCAGGCCGGGCTCGCTAAAGTTTGTCGACCAGAATAAAGACGGAACCGTAGACGCCGGTAATGATAAAATAGTCATCGGAGACGCAAACCCCAAGCACACCGGTGGCATCAATTTTATCTCCCAGTATAAAGGTTTCGATCTTTCCGTCTTCTTCAACTGGGTATACGGAAATGATATCTACAATGCCAACAAACTGGATTTTACTACCAGGAAAGGAGGGCGTCTTTACAAAAACATTCTTGCAGAGATGAATTCCCAAAACCGGTTTACCTACATAAATAAGGAGACCGGCCTGCTCGTCAACGATCCTGTACAATTGGCCGAAATGAACAAAGACGCCAAATTCTGGGCAACCTCAATGAGCCTTGCCCCGCTGCATTCCTGGGTAATCGAAGACGGCTCATTCCTGCGGCTCAATACCATGACGTTAGGCTATTCGCTCCCTAAAAGCCTGCTTTCCAGGCTTCATATCCAGCAGCTTCGCCTCTATGCGAGCGGCTTCAACCTTAAAACATGGACCAGGTACACCGGATACGACCCCGAGGTAGACACCATTCGCTCGACCGCGCTTACGCCGGGGATTGACTTCAATGCTTATCCAAGAAGCCGCTCTTACAACGTCGGACTTAACTTAACTTTTTAATTCTTAAGATATGAAAGCTTATCGCAGGCATAGCTTCCTTCTCCTGATATTTCTCGGTTTGGCAACCTCATGCAACGATTACCTGAAAGCTGATTCCAACTCGGTATTCACCGAAGAAATGTCGTTCAGGAACCTGGATTTTGCTCAGAAAGCAGTGTTTGGGATTTATGCCAATCTCACCCAGAGCCGTCTCTACGAAACGAACATGGGACTGTTTTATAAATGCGACAATGATATCGAGCTCTTCTTCGCTGCCAATGACGGGGCACGGAGATCTATTGCTCACTATGCCGGTAACGAAGGTATTTCCGAGCTTGCTACTCCATGGGAGCTCTTGTACCAGACCATCGAACGGGCCAATATCTGCATCGATAATCTCCCGCGTAGCCCCATCTGGGAAGGGGAATACGCCGCCCAGGCCCGGCAGCTCTTCGCCGAGGCCGTCACCCTGAGGGCCCATTGCTACTACGAGCTCGTTTCGGCCTGGGGAGATGTACCTTTTGTTACGACTCCTGTAAAATCGGGGGATAATTTTTATGTCCCCAAAACAGATCGCGACGAAATCTACGAATATCTCGTGCAGGATTTAAAAGATGTACAGGACTATATTCCCTGGCTGAAGGCGGTAGGGACTGCCGAACGCGTCAATCGGGGATTTGTAAAGGGATTAAGGGCCAGGATAGCAATGGCTTATGCCGGCTTTTCCCTGCGAAACAAAACCCACGAAACCCGGCGCGGGAGGCACTGGCAGCAATATTACCAGATAGCAAACCAGGAATGCCGGGAAATCATGGAAAGCGGACAGCATCAGCTCAACCCGGGTTATGAAAATATCTTCCGCGGAATCCATGCATATGCACAGGATTTGGTTTACGGAGAGGTACTCTTCGAAATCGCATTCGGAAGGCTGATAAACGGCCGCGTGGCGCAGGCGATAGGGATGCAGTTTTCTACGAATCCCGAAGAGCCAAAATACGGGAGAGCCGTATCGGAAGTACAAACTTCACCCTACTATTTCTATTCGTTCGATACGAAAGATTTGCGCAGAAATGTCAATTCCGAGCTATACAATTATGCTAATACTACTTATCTGGGCCAGCAAAGACTCATAGGGCTGACTGGTTTCAGACCCTGCAAGTGGCGGAGATCCTGGATTACCCCTTCTATGGGCGGCGACCTTAAAGCTGTACTTGCTACCGGTGTCAACTGGCCCTTAATGCGGTATTCAGATGTCGTACTCATGTTTGCGGAATCAGAAAACGAAATCAACGGACCCACAGCCGCCGCAAAAGAAGCGTTGGCCAGCGTACGGACGCGCGCCTTCGCCCCGGAAGACCGGGTAGAGAAAGTAATGGCATACGTCGAGGCGGCCGGCGCTGGCAAGGATCGGTTTTTTAATGCGATCGTCGACGAAAGAGCCTGGGAATTCGGTGGAGAAATGATCCGGAAGTTTGATCTGGTCCGATGGAACCTTTTATATAAGAAGATTCAAAAAATGAAAGAGGAAACGGTGAAAATCATCACGAATCACCCGGATTACCAATGGGTCCCCGACTATATTTTCTGGAAGCACAAGGATGATAATGAAACGATAGAAATACTGAATCCGGATTATCGCCTCCCATCCACCGCCATCCCTGAATATTCAAGAACAACATGGCTGCCCAGAACTTCGGAAAACAATGTCAACAACTTTATCAACAACCAGCTTGGAAGCGTTGCCAATGG
>CAZAVR010000502.1:0-3432 GCA_964488435.1 uncultured Cytophagales bacterium
TGGCCCCGCGGGGCCACCGCTCAGACCCTGACACAGTTTATTTTACACACCCTTTTATAGGAATGAGGCGGCTTTGCTATCATACGCTTCACGAGGTTCTCGAATATTCCCTCCTTCATTTTATGGCGGTTAAATCGATAAGTGTATTCATCAATATAGGCTTGTAAGTAGTGGACCGAGTGATGAACACCCCTTAACCATGCTTTGAACATCATAATGCTACGATGTAATTGCGCGAAATTCTTACCCTTTTTTTCTGATTTCTCACGGATCAATTTCGGAAATTCGGCCTCCAGACCCCTATATCCGGTCCAGCCATCAGTCCGCACCCGGGCTTCTTTGTGGATATGATCTTGCATAAATTTTTTCAGATTCTTCTTACTGGCAGTCTCTATAACACGACCGTACATACGTGATACCCCTTTTCCTTTACGCTCAACTGCTACAACCATTATCTTCTTCTTTCCCTCGTTACGTCCGACAGCCTGCTCATCCTGACCACCTACGTAGGTTTCATCCACATCTACCTTCCCATCCATCGGAAAGTTCCGACTGCTCCCCATTGCCTTCATTATCTTTTGTTTAAAGAGCCAACAGGTTTTCTGCCGAAGCGCCAACTTTCTGCTTAATTCGGTGCTGCTAATACCATTTTTAGTCGTAGCCATGTAATAAATGATGTAAAAAGCTTTCAATAGAGGCAATTTGCTCTTATGAAATAACGTGCCCGCTCTAGGCGATTCTCCATGGTTACAGCGCGTACACTGACGGTCATAGGGCTTGTTACCTGTACAATGTTTGTCATGCCCACACTTGGTACACTTAAATCCATCAGCCCATTTTAGCTCTGATAGATACGCCATGCAAGAATCCTCATCCGGAAACCGGGTCTGAAAATCAAATAACGACAGGCTCTTGAATCGTTTCTCCATAATAACGCTTAGTTTGCTTCAATTTAAGCACTATTGACCTATCAAACAATAGCCTAATTCAATACATTTTTATTAAGTATACAGTTCCTAAAGAAAAATTTTATAAATACTTTGTTTATAATATTGAAAAAAAAACAAGTTATACAAAACTCATATACTTTTGCGACCTCTACAAAAACAGGCCTACTCTTCTGTGAAGAGAATGACCATCTATTGCTATTTGATGCTACTCTAAACCAAAAAGAAGATTATGATCTAAGTGAAAATATAAAGATCACTAAGCGCAATCAACTCTGGCAAATCACCAGTAATAGAGATCCTGATTTCGCCAACAAAAAATACCGAAGCATCCTTCCGTACAATCCTCATAGTACATTATACGTGGGATACCTATCGAACTCGAACTCGGTTGATCTGATAAACGAAGGAGGAGAGCTGATGAATTTTACAGTACTTACTCTAAATGGAAATCTACAGATAGACAACGATGCTCAAGTTCTGATATTTATAGAAGACAACAAAAAAATGGGAGTGCAAAATTTCTCAAACAAAACAGTACTACCTGCCAAATACGAGTCTATTTCCATAGAGTATGACATAGTTAAGCGTCGCAAATATTTAAAAGCAGTTAACAATGGCTCCTCGCAATTTTTCTCTTTAGATGGTACGTCAATCAAAGACAATTACCTGGAATATAACCATCCTCGTAAGGAGGGAAATATGATTGTAATAGAAAAAGGAGGTTTATCCGGAGCTATGGACAATAACTATCAGATCGTAATTCCTATTAAATATAAAGAAATTAGCTCATTAGATAACAGCAATTATCTAAGGGTAAAATCCTCCAATAAGTATGGCGTAATATCCGAAAACGGCGAAACTATACTATCGGCAAATTACAGCAATATTAGTATTATAAACCGAGAGTATTTTATCGTTGGATCGGAATACGCACCTACTGATCGTTTAAGCTCTAAATATGCTGAAATAATAAATCAACTTCCCTCAAAATATGGTATTATAAATGCTAATAATCGAACAATTTTACCTACAATCTATGACGCAATAACGCCTATATCTGAGTCGCTGTTTTCTCTCAAAATATCCAGAGAATACACTGCGCTATTTGATATAAAACAAAATAAAGAATTACTGAGAGTAACCGGAGACATCGACTTGAATCATATTCCTGGCTCAAAACTGCTGGTTGTGAGGGAAAATAACAAAGATTTGGTTGGTGTTATCGAAATACCAAATTGACCACCGTAACATTTACATTAAAATTTACGGTGTTAAGTATAATCCTATTCCCAAAGAAATATCTAAAATAATACGCCCAAGGACTGCTCTGTAAGCTCCTTTTGAACTATAAAACTCTCGAACTTCTGAACTACTAAACAAACTCCTAAACTCGAACCATAAAACTCCGCCCTTGGCCTCCCACCATTTGGCACGATTTTTGAACACACCCTGGTATGCGAGCACTCCCCTACTTGCTTCCGGTATGCATTACCTCCGTTTTTATCGTCACAGCTGATACCGGTTTCGTATGGTTGGCTGTCGGACTCATTTTTATTGTCGCGTTTCTAAGAAAAAGCATCGGTAAATTCACGATCCCCGAAATAGTCTCCGAGTATAAATTCTTCCATCACGATAGATCGATGGCCTATTTCAAATCGGTCTGCGGCATTTTTTTTGTACTTTTCAATAGTTGGATACCCTGGTTCCTGTACACACACGAGCTCAACGGATTTCACCTGGCCGTTTTTCTTTATTCCGTCGTGATCCTGAACAGCAACTTCTCCGTTTCCCTGGCACATGATCTGATGCATTCCCGAAGGAGATTTGATCGTTTTTTATGCACCTGGATTCTGCTGATGAATGGATTTTTTTACCTCGAGTCGGATCATATATACATACACCATCGCCATGTAGGGACACCCTCCGACCCCGCTACTGCCCGCGAAGGAGAAAATATCTACCGGTATTTCCGGCGTTCCATAAGCGCCCGTTTCAAAATGATCCTGCTTCGCGGAAACACCTTCCCCAAAGAGCTGGAATCAGGTTTACTGCTTAAAAACCGGCTCCGCTTTCTGATTTGCATTACCTGGCTGGCCGTTTCTGCCTTCCTGGGCGCGCAGGTTTTTCTCTCTGTGCTCGTCTCCTATTTTTTTGTAACACTTATCTACGAATCCATTACGTACATACAGCACTACGGCTTGAAACGGAACCTGTCAGAAAATGGTCGCTCGGAACCTGTGCAACTGAACCATGCCTGGAATTGCTATTACAAGACCTCCGCCTACCTTCATTTTATGATGCCGGTTCATTCGATCCATCACCTCAAAGAAGAAAACCTCGAGGTCATTACAGATGATGCCGGCCGGACCATGCCCAAACCTTTTGCATCCATGATGATCACCGCCCTGTTTCCCCGGCGATGGTTCAGGCTTATGGAAACGAATGAACAGGCATCATAAAATGAAGGTAGGCGGAGGTCTTG
>CAZAVR010000503.1:0-556 GCA_964488435.1 uncultured Cytophagales bacterium
AGAGTTCTTCTTTGATTTCGGGGCACCGGAATCCGAACAGTTTCCCGCCCTGGTCGGGCAAGACCTGCCGTTCGATGAATTTTTAAACATGCTGGGTATGCAGGCCCATTACCATGTAGTGATCGGCGGTGGCAGCGCCTATATCCCATCGGTGAACTACTTACAGCAGATTGTCCGGATTGTCCCGGATACAACTTCTATTATCGTATGGGCCTCGATCACCACTTTTAACCAGCATCCCAAACTGCTGGAAGAATTAACCCAAAACTGTCAAAAGCTGGGCCTTGACCTTAAAGGTTTCGGTGACTTCGACCCACAGAGCCATTTGGGTGGGGTGATCCTGGATTCGATCCGGTTAGGCACGCCACTAGATGACTATTACCCTGGTGCGCTGCTCAGGATGAGAAAAGAGCTATCCGAAAACATAACCATTTAAAAGTCATGAACCAGGTAGATAAGGAATTTATCACACGATTGAAAGGAAAGTATACTGAAAAGTATGCCATCCAGATGGATGACTGGACAGCGGTGATCCTCTACGAGCTAAGCGAAGGGA
>CAZAVR010000503.1:622-3408 GCA_964488435.1 uncultured Cytophagales bacterium
GCAGGCTTTGTTTTATGGTATTGGAAACCACCTGTTATATGGGTTAACATGCCTCATCGGAATTTGCTCAGTCATTTGGTTTTACAGCATTCAAACCGAGTTTGCTAAAAAAAAGGCATTTGTCAACCAGTATACTTCCGTCGAAAAATTCGAGAGCATTTACCAGAATGGCAAAACGATCATGCGGGACGGGTACGAGTTTCTTGTCGTTGAGCCGGTGAAAGAGGGAGAGTTCCGACTTGCCCGTAACTTCCTGTACGACAAGAGGAAGGATCAAGTATTGATCCCCATTCGAACCCAATAGCACCGCATGAACCGGTTTGAACCGCGTTGATCTCGATTGAAACGTTGGACAGCGGCGGTTAAAAAGCAAGCTATCCCCTGTACGTCGCGAAAAAGCGACCGTACAGGGGAGCTTGTTGGGGTACCCCCAAACCCCAATATTCGCCCTTGGGGGCTCATATTTAAAAACGCATCATGAAGACGATAAAGAAGGGAAGGCCTGAGCTGCCGTCCAAAAAACAAAAACGATTGCATTATTCTGTCTGGCTCAACGAAGATCAAAAGCGGTTGATCGATGAGCGGATTGCGCGAAGCAATCTGTCAGCCAGCCAGTATATCTTAAGCCAATTAGAACTTGCCCCGGTCAAGTTACCGGCGCGGAAAGATATTCCCGATCATATTTCCAGATTGATAATCAACCTGGAAAAACTTTCGGGGATGCTGGCTTTTTATGCGCATCGCACTGCCGACGCGCAACTCATTTCCTCGGAATGGATCAAAAGCTCACAGTTGATCCGAAGGCTCTCGGAACTGGTGTCCAATTGGCTCTTTGAGCAGTTTGGGATACCAGCACTGTTTTCTTTTTTTGAAAGCAATGAAAAGAGCTTGGTGCGGTTATCGGAATTAATCGCTACCGGAGCGCCGTCTGAAGAGAACACCTACTACCTGAACCAGCTAGAGGCCTTAAGAAAGGAAAACCAGCAAATCAGACGCCAGTATCAACGGTATTATACATCCCAGGATCATGATCTGACCATTTTCCAGCAGGAAAAGGTGACCTATCAGGAGGATGTCCATGCCGAGATCAAAAAGCAGATCAAAATCCTACTAGATTTCGTATGATTGGAAAAGCGGGACTGGGTAGCTACGCCAAGGGAATCCTGGAATATTGCTACTATGAAAAGAAAAATCTGTCGGAAAGCAAGCGCCAGCAACTGACCGCCAAAGACGTCAGAGGGGAGCTGGTCTATATTCAAAACCTGGGAATCGACTACAAGCACGACGGTCGGCTGAATATTGACTACCTGTCCAAACAGTTTGTCCATAACCGGAACCACAACAAAAATCTTAGCAAGTTTATCTGGCATCAAACCTTCAGCTTCCCGCCAGAAGAAAAAGTAAGCAAAGAAACGATGTGGACGATTTGCGAACGCTTTTCTGAGGAGTTCGGGTTTGAAAACAATCAACTCATTGCCTTTATACACCGGGATACGGCCCATGAGCATTTCCATATCGTAGCCAACAGAGTTTCAGGCAACGGAAAGAACACGGCAGACCACTTTAACAACTACCGCCGTACCGGTGACTTTTGCCGGAAAATCGAGCTGGAATTGGGTTTGAAGATTACGGCTGAAATGAATTTGAAAAGGAAAGAAAAGGCTCTGGGGATTGATCAGGATCCTAAGGTCGTATTGCAGCAGCAGCTTCCCCGTATCCTAACGGCCTCCGGGAACTTCAACGAATTCACCCGATTCATGAAGAAAGAAGGATTCAGCTGCGATATAGGGCGAGGGCTTACCTTTATTCAGATCACCACCGGACAGAAAATCAAAGGCTCGGATGTGGGACGGGAGTATAGTTTGCAGAATGTCAAAAAGCGACTTGATCAAGAGCAGGAAGCTGGGCACAGCCAGAAGCAGAAAATTTCCAGGGGAATGAGGCTGTAACATCGTATCAGACTCTAAGGAAACGATACCCGGAATAAAATAGTCATGATACCCAGTCATTTACCTGTCGGTTAACAGACCAGGAACAAGCGGAAAATAATATCTTTGTCACATGGGTGATTTAATTTCAAGACACGATACCTTCATACGGGCTATAATGGGCAATCAGGCCATAGCCCTGGATTATTTCAAGGCTTGCCTTCCGGAATACATTGTCAAAAAACTGGATTTTTCAACCTTGACCCAACTCCCGGACACGTATGTATCAAAAGAGCTGCGTAAAACGGTTTCTGATATTGTATACTCTTGTAAGCGGTTAGACGGGAAGGGTGAAGTAAGAATAACACTGCTGATCGAGCATAAAAGCTATATTGACAGCAACACACCTATCCAGATCGGCAGCTATATCTTTTCGGGCCTGGCCAAGCAAATCAGCAATGGCCAGCGGCCTGCTCTGATCATACCAGTGCTACTCTATCACGGAAAAGAAAGTTGGAAATACCACACCTTGAAGGATCTGTTTTCGGATCTGGAGCCAGAGCTTACCGGGTTTCTCCCGGATTACGAATACGTTTACCACAACCTGGGAGACCTGTCAGACGAAGAAATCACAGCGCTGCATAATAAATTCCTGGCCGCCTCACTGCTTGCCATGAAGTACAGCACCTTGCAAAATCAGCTTAAAGAGCTGATCCCTACCATTCTGGGTCTTGCCGAGGAAGAAGAGCTGAACTTGCAAAATCAATTAATTGTTTATACTTTCGGGAGTAGTGGCTTGAAAGAGGATCAGATCATAGCGATTGTCCAAAAGCTGCCCATTAAAATAAAAGAAACCGT
>CAZAVR010000504.1:0-3396 GCA_964488435.1 uncultured Cytophagales bacterium
GAGGACCATTTCGGTCATGGTCACTTCCGAATCACGTGGAGATTTTGACGCAAGCATGTAGAGTCAGGTTAGTAATATAATTCCGCTGCGCTTCCGATCTCTTACCTGATCTTCGGACAACGGGTTTTTCTCTTTTCTTTAGCGTATTGCCTCGAAGCCAGCAGATATTGCGTTCTGATACTGAAAAAGAGGTAACTGTCTTTACTGTCGGGATTCCCCCGAATATCACCGGCATTTCTGGGCTGCCCCCCAGGCAACTCAGCTGCCCTGTCAGATAAACGCCGGGCCAGATCGGAAGGCAAAGCATCGGGGTTCGGATATTTATCACTGGCATCATCCAGGTAATCGGAAAGCAAAAAATTATTACTCAACTCTATCCCCGCACTCCAGCGCTCACTCACCCTGGCCAGAAAGCCTATGCCGCCCGTATAGAAAAAAGGCAGACGGTTATAGCGTTTTCCTTCCGTAGTCAGAGGAGCAAGACTATGCCACTGTCCATCCAGATAAGCCTGAGGTCGTAAGTAGGTAAAGCCCCCGCCCATCAGCAGATAAGGATTTACCCGCACCTGGCGCGAAAACCGGAAAAGATCTGCCTGAACACCTAGAAACAAATCGGGGTTGATGGTTCTGAAAGAAAGATTATTTGAAAAATTCTTCGAATACTGCTGATCGGCGGAAACGCTGTAGCCTCTCACTTCACCGCGTACACTGACATGCTCCATGAGCCGGTAAGAAGCGCCAAGAGCAAGGCTCGGCCCCAAGCCAAGATGTTTCATATCCACCCCGTCTCTAAGGTCACCCATGTAATAAGCAATACCCAGGCCTCCGGTCAGACTGATCAGTCCCCTGGCCTGAACCACCCGGCCCGGCCTGAAGCTGTTTGCCTGACCCGACGCGACACCGGTATGAAGCAGGGTGAACAACACCACCCCCGCTGCCATTTTATTTAGTCTGTTCATTCATCATATATACTGGCATGACCACCAGATTCCCCTGTCTGTTACCGGCAAATTAAATACTTAAATCTGACAAGTAAAGAAGGAAAACAGAAGATACGATTTTTTACCACCGCCCCCTCACTGAAAGATGATCCACCGAGATATGGCTTAAAAGGTCAGAACCATCGAAAAAATACATTAAACACTACCTGGATGCATTCATGATCCCGATATTTTTCAGGCCGGCTTGAAATTCCGCCATTTTATTCGACTCGTCCAGTCGCGTCACAAAGCTCTCATCCACCCACTCGCTGCAACGATCGGGACGATTGAACCACTCTTTTACAGCTACCAGCTTATATACATACTTCGCTGTTTCTGAATTCAGGCGAAGATGAAAGTAATTGTTTTTATTCTGGGCATCCATGTGACGTATCAAACGCGTAGGTCCGATATTATAGGCTGCAGCCACGAGCGTCCAGTTTCCCAGATCACGATACAGCCACTTCAAATATTTGGCAGCAGCGTGTGTTGATTTAATAAGATCTTTTCTCTCATCATTTTCATCATCAACCACAAGCCCAAGGGCCCTCGCAGTTTCAGGCATAAATTGCCAGTATCCGGCAGCTCCGCGGCGTGACACCGGCTCCGCATCAAATGCACTCTCAACAATGGGGATATATTTAAAATCCGAAGGAATACCTTCCTTTTTAAGAATGGCAGAAATGACACGCAGGTCTTTAGCAAACTTTTTCTCATTTTTCCTGAAAGCAGGATAATCGTATAGCTTAACAGCCCGTTGGTACCTCCTGGCGATATGCAGTTGCCTCAAAGGAACCGTGTCCCCGCAAAATTGTATATGAAGTAAACTTTGATCAATCAGGGGCTTGTTTACCGCCGAATCAACAGGCGCTGCAGCGACCTCTCCCGGCTCCTTTTTTTCTTCGGTCAGGTTGATAGCATAGCCTCCCAAAGAGAGCAGCGTGACTATCAAAAACGCGAATCTTATCATCCATTTTTAGTTTCGTTACACATCAGTTTAACACTGCAAAGATAACAGAATAGAATAAAATATATTGTGCCGGTAAATAAATAGACTGATTATCAGCCGATAACACATACCAAAAATGGTACTTAACAAAGTACCTGTAAATATTAAAAATCGTAGCCCACAGGTTTTAAACCTACATTTTCACGCTTCTGTCAGCATCATTACCTCCCTTGCAGCGCATCCCTTGATTTTTTTCTCTCAACCGGACGTTTTCCTCAAAAATAAAGCAATTATTCACCTGTTTTTTTTCTGATTCTGGTTACATTTGATGTAATTGAGAGATCAAATACCGCTGCGAAAATTTGCAAGTATATACGTAAAAAGATCGTGCCAGACCAACCTCTGTAAGACAGTCTTTACACTATATTTTTTTTCCTTTATACCAGACAAAAATACAGGATCGCTTTTTTTATGTATTTTACCGTCTTTTAACGTAATTACACATTGGAACCACTCATAAAAACCCCGAAAAAAAACATCCTCCTTGAAGCAGCGTGGGAAGTCTGTAACCAGGTGGGAGGGATTTACACAGTTATACGTACCAAGGTACCGGCCATGGTCGAAAAATGGGGCGAAGATTACTACCTGATGGGTCCCTATTTTCATAATAAAGCCGCTTCCGAGTTCGAACCTGTCGACGACGACAACTCCCCCATGTATAACGTGGTCAAAATGTTTCGGGAGCGGGGATACGTGGTTCATTACGGATACTGGCTTGTGACGGGCAAACCTAAAGTGATTCTCTTTGATATAAGCGCACTTCGCCCGCAACTGGACTCCATTAAATTCAACCTATGGGAGAGGCATAAAATCTCTACACTTCACTCCGAAGAACTCGTAAACCAGGTATTGCTCTTCGGAGAATGCATACGAATTTTCCTCACCGACTTCGCCGACGAAAACAGCAAAAGAGCAAATATATCACTCCAGTTTCACGAATGGATGTCCAGCAGCTCATTGCCTGATCTGCGCCAGGACAAGATCAAAGCCTCCATCACATTTACCACGCATGCGACAATGCTCGGCCGTTACCTGGCTCAAAATACGGATGGGTTCTACAGCAAACTACCGCATTTTAACTGGGAAAATGAAGCCAGGCATTTCAATATCGAAGCCCAGGCAAGCATTGAAAGACAAGCCGCTCAGAACGCGCACGTACTCACCACAGTCAGTGATGTAACGGCACATGAATGCGAAGTGTTTCTGGGTAGGGTGCCCGACCTGATTACGCCCAACGGACTCAACGTACAGCGATTTCAGGCAGTGCATGAATTTCAGAACCTGCATGTGAAATACAAAGAGAAAATCCACGAATTCGTAATGGGCCATTTTTTCCCCAGTTACACCTTTAACCTGGCTCGTTCAGGGTTTCTTCTTTTTGCTCGCCAGGTCATGTGCGGTGTCGTA
>CAZAVR010000505.1:0-3395 GCA_964488435.1 uncultured Cytophagales bacterium
CCTGGCATCCTCCGACAAACGATCATAAGCCTCCAGAAACGCCTGCTCCTCCGGTGTGAGCAAATTGGCATACATTTTTTGGACAAAGTCCAGCATGTACCCGAAGTATTCGAGGTAATACTTAGGCGGCAACTCAACAACAGGCGGCTTATTTTCCAAATTTTACGGGTATATTATAGAAATATATAAGGCAAAAATTGTAATTTACTGATCAAAAATGGATTAAAACGACGTTTTGATATAATTATTATTAGTATTGGTTTACATTTGTTAAAATACACTTTAATCCCCAACTTACATGATGAAGATACTTGACAATTTCGATTTTTCCGGCAAAAAAGCATTAATTCGAGTTGATTTCAACGTACCTCTCAACGAAAAACTTGAGATTACCGACGATACACGTATCAAAGCCACCATACCTACCATCACTAAAATACTCAACGATGGTGGTGCTGTGATCCTTATGTCGCACCTGGGCAGGCCGAAAGATGGCCCCATCGAAAAATACTCCTTAAAGCACCTGGTCAATCCGTTGTCAATTATTTTTGGGAAGCCTGTAAAATTTGCCGATGACTGCATTGGAAGCTCGGCGGAGGAGCTTGCCGGGGAACTTAAACCTGGTGAAATTCTATTACTGGAAAACCTCAGATTTTATAAGGAAGAAGAAAAAGGAGATCCTGAATTTGCGAAAAAACTTGCGGCTTTGGGAGATGTATGGGTAAACGACGCCTTCGGAACTGCTCACCGTGCACACGCCTCCACAGCTGTTATAGGACAGTTTTTTAAGGACAAGGTTTGTGGGTATGTCATGCAGGCCGAGCTTGACAACGCGCAGAGAATCCTCGAAAATGCAGAAAGACCGTTTACAGCGATTATGGGCGGAGCTAAAATATCAGACAAAATTCTGATCATAGAGCGCTTGCTGGACAAAGTCGACAACCTCATCATTGGCGGTGGAATGTCTTATACATTCGCAAAAGCTCAGGGCGGGGAAATAGGGAATTCTTTGTTAGAAGCTGACAAAAAGGCGCTTACGCTCGAAATACTTGAAAAAGCTAAACTCAAACGCGTGAAGCTGCTTCTTCCTGTCGATACTGTGATTGCCAAAGAATTCAGCAACAACTCAGAGAAGAAAGTAGTACCTGCGGGGCAAATTCCGGAGGGATGGGAAGGGCTCGACATCGGTCCTGAAACCGTCGAACTTTTCAATTCCACCATACTTGCTTCCAAAACCATTCTGTGGAATGGACCTATGGGGGTCTTCGAATTCCCGAACTTTGCCAAAGGCACAAACGCCATAGCCGAAGCAGTAGTGAAGGCCACAGAAGACAACGAAGCTTTTTCTTTGATTGGAGGAGGAGACTCTGCCTCTGCTGTCAATAATGCGGGGTACGGAGATCGGGTGAGTTACGTTTCTACAGGCGGGGGAGCGTTACTGGAATACATGGAAGGTAAAATTCTTCCGGGTGTGGCAGCCCTCGACTAGGCTTTTCTTCACAAGTAGAAAAATACATTTCGCGGCAGCCGCGGGCTTACAAACAGCCCGCGGCTGCTTTTTTGTGCTTGTATTTAAAATCTCAACGCCTGTTCAAATCTTTTTTACGGAAGTTGACACATTACGCCCCTGCTCCTGCGTAATATCATCAACATGCGAAAGCAAATAACAATCATTCACCAAATTTTAAGACCATGCTACCATCCCCATCCAGCGCACCCGCGAAACTTTTACGAGCACAACCGGCGTGATCCCGGGCAGATATCTGAAGTAAACCAAAAAGCAAAACACATGAAAATCGTACACTCATCAACATCCATAGGGCTGTTCCGCGCAGCCCTTCTTTTCGCCTTCTTTGGAATGACAATACTTGGCTGTAACAAACCTGACGCTCTTCCTGAAACAGACGACGATAGCGACACAGAGCTTCCTTCAGGTAACAATGGTACATCCATTGATACGCTCACACATACATCCGGGACACCGGAAGGCTCCACCCTCAACGCCGCCGACAGCGAAGATCTGCCTGCCAATTCTACGTTCTCAAAGGTGGTATCTGTAACTTTTGGAACAACGGTAAGTATCTCCAACCCCTACGCTGAAAGTGGCGTCACAGTTGAACAAGCCGGACAGAAAATCACGATTAATTCGACAATAAAAGAGGTGGAATACATACTAAGCGGCACCACAAATAGCGGAGCTGTAAGCATCTACAGCGACAATAAATTTAAGCTGACCCTCAACGGTGTAAACATTACCAATCCAAACGGGCCCGCACTCAATATTCAATCGAAAAAGAGAGCGTTTGTCATTCTGGCAAATGGCACCAGCAATCAGCTTACGGACGGCTCCACCTACCAAAACATTCCAACGGGTGAAGACGCCAAAGCCACATTTTTCAGCGAGGGACAACTGATCTTCAGTGGAGAAGGGGCCCTCACGGTAAAAGGGAATTACAAGCATGCCATCTGCAGTGACGACTATATTCGCCTGATCAGTGGAAACATCAACATCACAGGAGCCTTGTCTGATGGAATCCATACAAACGATGCCTTTATCGCCGACGGGGGATCCATTACCATGACTAACGTGAAGAGCGACGGTATCGAAGCTGAAGAAGGATTTATCGTCATCAATAACGGCATTTTCAACATCACATGTGATGACGACGGCATAGCAGCTTCCTACGAAGAAGGTGATGCCGCTATCGACCCGTACGTTGTGATTAACGGAGGCACCTTCAACATCAAAACGACCGAAGGTGAAGGGATTGAAAGCAAAAGTAGCCTGACCATCAATAAAGGCAAGCTTACGATTAACACCAAAGACGACGCATTAAATGCCGGCAAATCTATAGTCATCAACGGTGGAGATATATACTGCGTCAGCACAGGTAACGATGCGATAGACTCCAACGGAACCATTACCGTTACCGGAGGTACAGTTGTTGCCATAGGCGCCAATTCGCCGGAAGGCAGCTTTGACTGTGACGGCAATACTTTTAAAATCACGGGAGGTTTCCTATTGGGAATGGGAGGAACGACGAGCTCCCCCACCGCCGGCGTAAGTACCGTCTACGCTTTGATAGCAGGTGCGGGCACTGCCAACCAGATCACGCATATTGAAGACGCAAGCGGAAAACAGATAGCCACCTTCCTGAATCCCAAAGCCTACGCGACGCTCGTACTTGCCACTCCAAAACTTCTGGCTTCTACCACCTACAATATCTATACCGGAGGTTCTGTCACCAATGCAAAAGAAAACAATGGGGTATATACTTCGGGAACTTACAACAAAGGAACGAAGGGCAGTTCATTTACTACTACTTCAAAAGTTACACGTATCGGTGGAAATGTCATGAACAGATAATAGGGTCTGTGCCTTCACCGGTATAACG
>CAZAVR010000506.1:0-3388 GCA_964488435.1 uncultured Cytophagales bacterium
TCCCCTCGAATACCGCCCAGGTTCTGACGTAAGCGACGTTATCTTTGGTTAACTTTATCATTTCCTCCTGTGAGGGAGGTGTGGCGAGAGGCAGATCGATTTCTTTATAGGCAGTAGTTAATTCAGGCGTTAGTTTAACCATTTTTTCGTCGAGGACAGCTCTTACCGCAGCACATAATTCACGACCATACTGCACAGACAAACCGAGTGTCATGCGTGGAAGCGGATTCTGGTCAGCGCCTGCTCCCTGAAAGAACATGGCCATCGTGCCCGGGAAGGCTTTTTCGAGCTCCATCTGAGCGAATCCTGCATAGTCGCCCGACCAGAGGTTGAACGAAAGAGAAGTGGGATGGCAGGCATAGCCGAAAGCGATAGCTGTCAGTTTGCCTTCTTTGTCAGTCACTTTGATTACAGGTACTGCGTAATCATTGGGACCTTTCAATTCAGTCTGCTGTTCCAGCCCGTTGGCGGGATTGTTACGCCGGTTGACCTGGAAACGTGTCACGCCGTTGCCTGAATGCAGTTCTGCAGGTTTTAAAGAGGTGAGCGCCTCCCCGGCAAGATCAATCATTTTTTGTGTTAACCAGGCAGTGTATTTTTTGATTTTTGCAGGTTGGCTGGCATCCAGCGGATAAATGTCTACCAGGGCATGCTCAAGCACCGGGGCGGAATGCGTATGGGAGCTATTGATCAGTATCTGCGCTTTGGTGAGGCCATACTTTTTTTGTATGCCTGCTCTTATTTTGTCGGATACCTGCTTTGGAACACCCAGAAGATCTGTAGTAATCATGACGGATTTGTTTCCGCGTGCGTCTTCTAAAGCCAAAGCTTTGGCCCATATATCATGGAGTGTTCCTTCTGATGGTTTGGTCCTGGTGCCAAATCCGGCCATCCACATGGACTCCTCCGGAGTAATATTGGCTTTGGATATTCCTGCCTTCCAGCTTTGTGCGTCGGCAGAAGTCAAGATCATAAGAAAGAGTAAGGCGGAAACGAGGAAAGACATTCGTAAAGGCATTTTCTTAAAGATTAAGTATGAGCAGAATATATACGGGTACGTACACGTAAATCAAAAGTATCTCAAAAAGTGTGTGATTGAAAGATTTGGCCCTAAACGTTCATTATGAACCGAAGGAAGTACCCGGATCGGATTTACAAGATCTTTCTGATGAGATTATCAATGGAAAGGCCTTCCGCTTCCGCCTTAAAATTAAGGACGATACGATGTCGTAAAACAGGGAGCGCCACTGATTTGACATCCTCTATATCCGGAGAGAATTTCCCATGGATAAGCGCGTTACATTTGGCAGCAAGAATCAACGCCTGTGACGCACGGGGACCCGCGCCCCATTCCAGGTAGTCATTGGCTTCTCTGGACGATTTTTCACTTTGAGGCCTTGTTTTATGAACCAGGTTGACTGCATACTCGATCACGTTGTCTGTCACGGGTACACGTCTTACCAACTGCTGGAAATAAGTAATTTCTTCCGATCCCAGTACTTTTCCTACTATATGTTGCAGATCGGAGGTGGTATTTTTCACGATGCTTACTTCCTCCTGGTAAGTGGGGTAATCAAGGCGTATCATAAACATGAATCTGTCGAGCTGAGCTTCGGGCAGGGGATAGGTTCCCTCTTGCTCTATAGGGTTCTGCGTGGCCAGCACGAAAAAGGGCTTATCCAGACTGTGTTTCTGGCCTGCCACAGTAACCGCATATTCCTGCATAGCTTCCAGCAAGGCAGACTGCGTTTTAGGGGGGGGTACGGTTGATTTCGTCAGCAAGAATAATATTCGAAAATATCGGACCGCGTATGAATTTGAAATTACGCTGCTGGTCGAGAGTTTCAGATCCTAATATGTCGGACGGCATCAGATCCGGCGTGAACTGGATTCTGTTGAAACTCAGATCAAGTGACGATGAGATGGTTTGAATAAGAAGCGTTTTGGCCAGTCCCGGAACTCCGACGAGGAGACAGTGCCCCTGACAAAATATAGCCGTCAGAAGTAATTTTACTACTTCATCCTGTCCTACAATTACTTTGCCTGTCTCTTCTCTCAGCGCCTGATAGGATTTTCTGAGGGCTTCTGCTGCTTCTACATCTGAGCTGTACGTCACGCTGCTGAATTTTGTTGAAAAGTGAATACAATGCTAATCTAAACCGAGTGCCATACCCGAAGAAATCACTGACTGTTTTGCGTATTGGCCAGCCCGAATATCGTACAATTTTGAAACTCAGGTTCAACGCTTATATATACATCACTCTTGGCCTTTTTGAACCATTCTTCTAAGGCCGTGTTTTTTTTGTTTTCCAATACAATCTGCGCGATTCGCTCGTAGTCGTCAACGAGGTTGGCTACATGCGGTTCTGATTTGCTTTTATACCAGAGGATACGCATCGCTGTACGACCGTCGTCGGTGCGGTATTCGAGGGGATGAGTAAGGTCTCCTACCTTCATGGTGTCGATGGCAAAGTACAAAGCAGATTCGAGCGTTGCGTCAAGGGGCTGTTTGGTTGTACCGGTCTGAGGATTTTGTAAAAGCCCACCACTGTCGGCAGTGTGCGGATCCTGAGAATTTACTTTCGCAGCCTGGGCGAAGGTAAGCGTGTCTGTTAATATAAGATTCCGTAAACTGTCCAGCATGTTTTTGGCCTCGGACAGGTCTGTACCACGGTTATAATCAGGCCTGAGCAGTATGTGGCGCGACTGGTATTCAGATCCCCTGGTTGCGATGAGCTGAATGAGGTGATATCCAAACTGACTTTCTACAATATCAGACATCTCGTTTGGTTTCAAACGTACAGCTGCCCCTTCGAATTCGGGCACCATTTTGCCGCGTTTCTGAAATCCAAGATCGCCGCCATTTTTGGCTGAGACCACATCTTCCGAGTAAGTCTGCGCAAGCAGACCGAAATCTTCTCCGTCTTCCACTCGCTTTTTGATCGCTTTCAGCTGATCGATTAGTTTTTGCTTTTGCTCCGGAGTAACTTCGGCAAGTCTCACAATATGGCCTATTTCGACATCAGAGGGGAAGAAGGGAAGACTGTCTTTAGGAATGGAATTGAAAAACTTATTTACTTCTCTCGGTGTAATCCTGATGTTGCCCGCAATTTTTTCCTGCATGGTCTGCGTGAGGAGCTGCTCTTTCACTTGTTGCCGCAATTCACTTTTCAGGGCTTCAGGGCTTTTTCCGTAAGCAGCAGCAAGGTTTTTTTCGGAGCCGAAGCGCTGGATCATCATCGACATTCTGCCGTCGAGTTCGTTGTCTACGTTTTTATCCTCTACCTGAACGGAATCTATTTCTGCCTTGGCAAGAAGCATCTTGTTGATAATAAGTGATTCAAGAAGCTCGCATTTGTCAGGTACTCCGCGGCCTTGCTCCTTGTAG
>CAZAVR010000507.1:0-3383 GCA_964488435.1 uncultured Cytophagales bacterium
AGGATAAGGATGTTGAGACCCCGGGATCGGGAGCCAAGGCTTATGACGAGGCTTTGCTCGGCATGCTGAGAACACTCAGGAAGAAAGTAGCCAAGGAAAAAAATCTGCCTCCTTATGTGATTTTTCAGGATCCGTCTCTTGAGGAAATGGCCACTACTTATCCTACCACCCAGCAGGAAATGGCCCAGATCAACGGGGTGGGTATGGGAAAGGTGCAGAAGTTTGGACGTCAGTTTATCGATCTCATTACCAGATATGTGGATGAAAATGAAATCGAGACAGCGAAGGACGTAGTCATCAAGTCGACGGTTAACAAGTCGAAGATAAAGATCTATATTATCCAGCAGGTGGACCGTAAGGTGGATCTGGAGGAGATTGCAGAAGCGAAGGAGATTCCGATGGAGGAGTTGATTGAAGAGATTGAACATATTTGTTATTCGGGAACTAAACTAAATCTGGATTATTATGTTAATCAGATAATGGATAGTGAACGTCAGCATGAAATATATGATTACTTCATGAATTCCGAGACAGACAATATCGCTGTCGCGATGAAGGAGCTCAGAGCGGATGACATAAGCGAGGAGGAGTTACGTTTGATGCGTATTAAGTTTTTATCGGAGTTGGCCAATTAATTTAACCATTGAATTTGCTTACCACACAATAAATACATTATCAAATTTTTAAATATGAATATATTAATTTTGGGTTCAGGTGGGCGTGAACATGCCTTTGCCTGGAAAATGACCCAAAGTCCCCTGTGTGATGAATTATATGTTGCACCTGGGAATGCCGGGACAGCTCTCCTCGCTACTAATTTACCGGTATCTTACAACGACTTTGAAAAAGTAAAAGAGGCAGTACTCGAGAAGAGAATAGATCTTGTCATAGTTGGTCCGGAAGAACCCCTTGTAAACGGGATCGTGGATTTTTTTCAGAATGATCCTCAATTAAACAGGATACGTATTATTGGACCCGGGAAGCATGGCGCCCAACTCGAGGGCAGCAAGGATTTCTCGAAAAATTTCATGCTTGAGAATGGTATTCCCACTGCTGGTTCACGGACGTTTACAGCCGACTCGTATCAGGAAGGGCTGGCCTATCTTGAAACGCATGCATTGCCCATTGTATTAAAAGCGGACGGTCTGGCAGCTGGGAAAGGTGTGATCATCGCTGAATCCGTAGAAGTTGCCAAACAAACTTTGCACGATATTCTGGTGGCTGGGAAGTTCGGAGCTGCGGGGACAAAAGTAGTGGTCGAGCAATTCCTCAAGGGAATAGAGCTCTCACTTTTTGTGCTGACCGACGGAGAGAATTATAAGATTTTACCCGAAGCAAAGGACTATAAACGCATAGGTGAAGGTGATACAGGATTGAACACAGGCGGCATGGGAGCTGTATCCCCCGTGGTATTTGCTGATGCGAATTTCTTGCGGAAAGCCGAGGAACGGGTCGTGATCCCAACGCTTAAAGGGCTTAGGAAAGAGGGAATTAAATATGTCGGGTTCATTTTTATCGGCCTGATGAATGTAAAGGACGAACCCTACGTTATTGAGTATAACGTGAGAATGGGTGATCCGGAAACAGAGGTGGTTTTGCCAAGAATACAATCAGACCTCGTTTCACTGCTCGTAGCTACTGCGAAGGGCACGCTTAATGAAGTGGAGTTGAAAATTTCTCAGCAGGTAGCAGTCACTACGGTTTTGGTGTCTGGAGGTTATCCGGAAGCTTATGAAAATGGGAAAGTGATCACCGGGGCAAGTAAAATAGAAGATGTTTCTGTCTTTCATGCAGGGACGAAGCTTAACGCGGATTCAGAAGTGGTTACCAACGGGGGGCGGGTTATGGCACTTACCGGGATAGCCAATTCAATTGAAAATGCAGTACTAAAGTCGCAGAGAGCTGCGCAGGCGATTTCATTTGAAGGGAAATATTTCCGGAAGGATATAGGTCGGGACCTTATCCGTTTTAAAGATTGAAGTAAATTATGGGTTGTATATCGTGTGCAGTAGGAGAATATAAAACCAAGACCAAAGCCAAAAGCAGCGGTTGCGGGAGTACCGGCGGGTGTTCCTCAGGAGGCTGCTCCACAGGTGGTTGCAACAAGTTGAATACTTTCGACTGGTTGAGCAACATGGACATTCCCAGCAGCCAGCGGTATGATATGGTGGAAGTGCGTTTTAAAGGCGGCCGGAAAGATTATTTCCGGAATCTGAATCATCTTGATCTTACCACAGGAGATATGGTGGTTTGTGAGATGACTTCCGGGCATCACGTGGGCATGGTGTCACTTCAGGGCGACCTTGTCAGGCTCCAGATGAAGAAAAAGAATCTGACTGTAGGTGATGATGTAAAGGGAATTTACAGACTGGCTTCTGAGAAAGACCAGGAAAAGCATACCCAGGCAATGGCGCGGGATCTTCCTACCATGTACCGGACCAGGGAAATCGCGCGTGACCTGGATTTGAATATGAAGCTATCGGATGTTGAGTATCAATCCGATAATACCAAAGCGACTTTTTTTTATTCTTCGGAGGAGCGGGTTGATTTTCGGGAACTCATTAAAATCCTGGCTTCAGAGTTCAAAGTAAGAGTGGAAATGCGCCAGATAAGTCTCAGGCAGGAAGCCAGCAGATTGGGGGGGATAGGTTCTTGCGGAAGAGAGCTGTGCTGTTCCACCTGGCTTACAGATTTCAAAAATATCTCTACATCTGCAGCCAGATATCAGAATCTGTCTCTTAATCCGGCAAAACTTTCGGGTCAGTGCGGACGTCTCAAATGTTGCCTGAACTATGAGCTTGAGACTTACATGGATGCGCTGAAGGGTATTCCCAATGTAGATTCTCCGCTCAAAACACAGGCGGGAGATGCGACGCTACAGAAAACGGACATCTTCAAGCGTATTATGTGGTTTGGTTTTGACAAAAGTGCCAACTGGCACCCTGTTCCGATAGAGAAAGTAGTAGAGATTATAGATCTCAACAAGAAGGGGATTCTCCCTGAATCGCTGGAGCAGCTGCAGTCGGTACCACAAGCGGCTGAACGGGGAAAGAGTTCGCTTAACAGTGACCTGGAAAACCTTGACAAGAAGTACAGCGGAGATCAAAAAAAGAAGAGTAAAAGCCGGAACAACCGTAACAGGAATAAGAACAATGCTTCCCGCCAGCAGAGCAAATAGAAATGGCTGGATACCTTATCATCTCAGGTATGATAGGGTTAATACGACTATATGAATCCACAGATTGAAAAGCTATATGCTGTCGCCGGGAAACCGGTGAGACGAGTCATCGGCCTTATGTCCGGTACTTCACTTGATGGTCTCGATGTCGCTTTATGTGAGGTATCAGGTTATGGCTTGAAGAGTACTGTCCGACTCGAGCAAT
>CAZAVR010000508.1:0-3378 GCA_964488435.1 uncultured Cytophagales bacterium
ATAAATACATGGCTGCACCCTTTTTGGCTCATCTCGTGAAGAAGCCTGTTGAGTTCTGGCGCATCCGGTGTGGTGTGTGTGGATGGGATAATTTCGTCCTCTATTTGGTTTTGAACCGTAGAGATAAGGCCGCATCTGTAACCTAAACCTCTGAAAAGCTGGAAAAGGAACGTAGCTACAGAGGTCTTTCCATTGGTGCCAGTGATACCGGTCAGTTTAAGGCTTTCGGAAGGGTGGTCATAAAATGCAGACGCCAACCATCCCAGCACGCAGGAAGGATCTTCAGCCTGGAGATAAGTGACCTGCGGCTCCGGCCGGGCCGGCATATTTTCACACACAATAACATCAGTGCCCGCTGCTATCACTTCACCTATAAAATCATGACCGTCACGCTGAGTCCCCCGAATAGCCACAAATATGCTGCCCGGGACGGCTTTCCGGGAGTCTGATGTTACATGGACAATATCTTTATCAAGGGTTCCCGTTACGGTCAAACCAGGTACTCTTTCGATCAGATCAACTAATTTTTTTTGGGAATTCGGTTTCATAGATAATGGGCCCTGACGGCCGGGTAAGTTTTAAACGGGTCGTGTAGTGGGTAATTTTGATATCAGATTCTGGCTTAGTTTTTGGCCAGATTCCGGCTGAATGCTGCCTGAGAGATGCCCAGGCAGGAAGCGACGATACGATCCGGAACCCGCCTGAATATGGTCGGGTGATGTTCACGGAAATACTTGATTTTTTCCTTCACACTCAGGAAGCGCAGTCCCTTTACCCACCGGTCTTTTTCCAAGAGGTTTTTTTCGAGTAGTCTTATCGCCACGCAGGCGAGCTCATGATCGGTTTGTATCAGCGACCGGTACTGGTCATAGGAAATAGAATACATGGTAGTCTCTTCAAGGGTTTCCAGCACCTCCAGGGACGGTTTTCGGGTGAAAAAGCTTTCTGTAGCGCAAACCACGTCTCCTTCCGTCTTGATCCATGAAGTTACTTGTTCATGATTTCGCATATAAAAAGCTCTGACTACTCCTTTTTTTATAAAATAGAGTCGTGAGCTGATCTCTCCGTAGTCCACCAGTATCCTGCCTTTGGCAAGGGTATACTGCCTGAACATTTCTTTATACTCTTCGATTTTCCGTTGCGGAATCGACGTCATTTCTTCTAAAATCTTCTGCAGATAAGTGCTCATGGGAATAGTGGCGTTATAGTTTGCGAAAATCAAAGATAAAAAAAACGTATAGTATATAACACCCCAAATCCTGGCACTGTATTTATTTTAACGTCAGAAGTATCCTTTTTTCGTCCGGAAAGACCTGTTGTGCGGCTACTTTACCTCTGCCTTTGAAGGAGACCCGAAAGCCCTTGTTTTCCATCATAAATAAGGCGTCCTTTAGCGGAAGCCCACTCAGGTCGGGTACTTTTTTGCCGTCGCTTTCAAGTTGATCCCATTTTATTTTCCCGTTGGAAGCGAGTACACCTCTCAGCCAGCCCCCTGTTTCCGGCGCTTTCGGCAGTTGCAGGGTATTCGTGATGGCCTGAAGGTCTTTTTGTGTTCCGGCTATGTTGATGACCGACTTATGTCCGGTGCGTGCCGGTGTAACCGCTTTGTGAAGACTGAGATCGGTTGCGTAGATCCGGTCGGATATTTGCTTGAAAACCGGTGCGGCTACACTGGAGGCATAGAGCGCCTCCATCGTGAAGCCACTGGGCGTGGCAATCACCACAATGCAACTGTATTTTGGTTTATCGGCGGGAAAGTACCCGGCAAATGAGGTATAATATTTCATATTCACATATTTGCCATTGATGAGCTGTACGGCTGTTCCTGTTTTACCGGCAATGGTATAGTGGTCATTGCGGATGTTGGAAGCGGTTCCCTGCTTCACCACACCCTCCAGCATACTCCTCACTTTTTTTATCGTTGCCGAAGAAGCGATCGGCTCCTTTTCCACATAAGGCTCGAATTGTTCTATGACCTCCTCTGCGTTTCTGATTTGTTTTACGATCATCGGTCTCACCCAATATCCGTTGTTGGCGACAGCGTTGTACAAAGCCAGCGTTTGGAGAGGTGTGATCCTCATCTCGTAACCCATTGATATTTGAGAGAGAGAGCGTTGGTGCCAGTCTTTTATTTCAGGTATGTAGGGTACCGCTTCGCCTTTCATGTGTATGCCCGTCCTGGATCTCACGTGGAACTTCTCCATGTATTGGAGAAATTTTTGCGGTTTTTTGCTGAAATACTTGTGCGTCAGCAGGTGTGTTCCGATGTTGGAAGATTTTTCAAACGACTGCTGCGCCGTGATGGTGCCATGTCCTCCTCTTTTTGTATCGACGATGGGGCGATTCACAAACATATATGATCCTTTCCCGGTTTCCACCCATTCCTGTTTGGGATCCATGCCCGTTTCTTCCAGCACGGAAAGCATGGAAGCGAGCTTGAAAGTGGAGCCGGGGTCCGTGCCTACAGCCAATGCGTAATTATCGCCGGTTTCGTCGTAGCTGCCGTTATTACGTGTGAGGTTGGACAGTGCGCGTATTTCGCCAGTGGCCGTTTCCATAACCACCACGCAGCCGGAAGCCGCCGAATACTTGATCAGGGCTTGCCTGAGTGAGGCTTCCGCCACATCCTGGATATTCAGGTCAAGGGTCGTGTAAATATCATAACCCGCTTCCGGTCTGATATGATTGCCGTCTCCGATGGGAATTTTTCTGCCACCTTCGACAATTTCCACTGATTCGTAGCCGTCTTTTCCGGCGAGTGTTTTCTGGTAGCTTTCTTCCAGACCTTTCAGTCCCGTTCCATCCTTTTTATTTAAATAGCCGATAGTCCGGTCGGCCATCGGATAAAAAGGCTTATATCGTTTGTATTCCATTTCGAAGTCACCTCCTCCGCCTCCTTTTTCCCGTCGGAAAAAGGGCCAGGTTTGCAGGACAGTTTTTTCTGCATGTGTAATGTCTTTCGGCCACAGGCGGATATACATTGATTTCTTATTTTGCCGCGACCGTAGAATTCTCTGTTTGTGGTATTCGACAGATTTTCCGAAGCTTTTGGAAAGCAGTCTGGAGAGTTCTTCTAAATGCGCGTTAAAATAAGCGTCGCTCGGCACCCGGATATTGAGGCCTACGTAGTAATAGGGAAGGGAAGTTGCAAGTAAGCTACTGTCGTAAGCATATATATTACCCCGCATCGCTGAAAGTGTATCCACTTTGATCTCATTGGCAGCTGCATACGCTTTCCATGATTTTCCTTTGTATGTTTCAAAAAATTGTACCCGGATAAGTTTTACAAAAACCGCTACAGCCATCAAAAGAAGAAAAACCGCCACAATGTAAGCACGTTGCAAGAGCCTTCTTTTATTACTCAAACCACTTTCCGAC
>CAZAVR010000509.1:0-3375 GCA_964488435.1 uncultured Cytophagales bacterium
GAGCTCAGCCTTGATATACTACATCATGAAGAAACAGGGGAACTCAATCCGGAGCAGGGCATGCTCATCGAAAGCATCCGGGAGGACAACAAAAGGTTACTAAAAATCACAAAGGAACTTCTGGACATGTCCCAGGTAGAAACCGGGAATATTCAATTAAGCCGGCACCCGACAAACCCGGAAGACATGGTAAGAATGGCGTACGAAGCTACCCGGTGGCAAATAGATCAAAAAAGGATAACGTTTGTAAGAAATCTGGGGCCTGATCTACCTATAATTAATGTCGACAAGGAAAAAACAGCATGGGTAATCATCAACTTTATTACCAACGCAATCAAATACTCGCCAGAAAACAGTGAAGTGATCTTATCTGTCGGTATTGAAGATGATTCCATCATCTTCTCCGTAAAGGATTTCGGGCCTGGAATAGCTCCTGGATACGCAAACAGGCTATTTGACAGGTATTTCCAGGTTCCCGGCGGAGCAAAAGGCGGCACAGGACTCGGGCTTTCTATCGGTAAGGATTTTATCGAGACGCAGGGCGGAACTATCGGAGTGAAGAGCACTCAAGGAGTGGGCAGTACCTTTTTCTTTAGCTTCCCGCTGGAAGCCGCTGTTTAGTGGTTGGTCAATTCAAACGAATGCCGCCCTAAAAATTAAGTTACGAAAAATATCTGAGAAAAGCAAGGGTGTTAACGGGCTCGGGAAACGCATCTAACCCTTGGATACTGCGGTCACCTATTTCCATAGAATGATAATCTGTTTGGTTCCGCGACCATCCCCCCGGCGTCATGTCGACCGAAGTGGAGACATCTCCCATTTAAAAGGCACCTTACATAAGTAGGAGGAGATCTCTCCGTGCGGCCCGAAAGGGCCTTAGTCGAGATGACGGACATTGGGTCCCCAAAACGGAAAATGCCGCTCCTATTGCTAGAAACGGCATAAAGTGGAGAATATCGGATTCGAACCGATGACCTCTACGCTGCCAGCGTAGCGCTCTAGCCAACTGAGCTAATCCCCCTCGCTTACCGGAGTGCAAAGATGCCGCCTAGTTTTGAATTCTCCAAATGATCCCCAAATATTCTTTATAACACCCGGATTGGCTCCGGCGGGATTTACTCTTTAAGAAATCTGACCGCCCTGCGCCCCTCAGATGTCTCTACTACCAATATATATACGCCGGGAGAGAGACCTCCTACATGTAATGTGTTATCCCTGTCTGTCACCTTATCCTCGTCGTACAACCGGCTTCCCGTTAACGTAAAGACGGAAAACCTGCCCCGCTTACCAATATCACCAGGCTGCATCCGAATCATCAGCTCCTCACCTGCAGGATTCGGAAAAACCCGGAGGCCAGCCGAATGAACTTCCTCATTCCCCAATACGATAAACTCCTTTTCCACCACCCGCAGGGCTACCGACACGGAAGGAATACCATAACCCAAAAAAACATCAGGATTAACATACTGGCTACCCGACTTACGAATCACACCTGCAACCTCCTGTGCCGTCAATTGCGGATATTTCTGCCAGATGAGCGCACACAGACCTGCAATTTGCGGCGCAGCGTAGGAGGTTCCTATACCGGTGGAAACATTTCCGGTACCAATGGATTCCCCAATTACAGTTCCGCTGCCCACAGCAGCTACATCCGGCTTAATCACCCCGTTATAAGCAGGCCCGATAGAGCTATGAGCAGCATAGACACCGCTCAGGTCCACCGAACCTACCGCAAGCACGGAGTCGACGTCTGCCGGCGCAACAATATATTTCCATTTTTCACTCCCGTAATTGCCGGCCGCGTTAACCAGGAGAATTCCTTTTCGCGACGCCCACCTGGCAGCCCTGGAAATGGTGGCCGTCTTTCCATCCATATTTTCATAAGTGTAGTTTCCTTCAGAATTAGTGAAGGTATTATAGCCGAGAGATGCAGTGAGGATATCTGCACCGATGCTATCTGCCCGCTCGGCGGCCATAAGCCATGTTACCTCTTCGTAAGGGGTTTCTTCAGACCCATTCTCGGTTCTGTAAAGCACAAAAGATGCTTTGTACGCCGCACCGACCATTACTCCCGGCTGATAGGCCGCTATGGTCGACAAGACCCGCAATCCATGTACATGGTCATCGTAAACCTGAGTATCGCGTGAGATGAAGTCATACGTTTCCAAAATGCGATTTTCATCGTAAGCATGCTTCATAAACAGGAGCTGATCTGCCCGATGGAATCCCCCGTCCAGTACGGCTATGAGCATACCTTCTCCACGTATACCTTCCCTGTGCAGAGACGGTATACCCAGCATTTCTAACTGCGCCGTCATACTGCCATGATCCACCTCTGTTAAGCTACCGTCCAGTTTTTGCGAAACGGCCGCCGTTCTGGAAGATGAGGTCGATCTCCTCATGGGAATATCTCTTTCTATACCTTTAAAAAAAGCCAGGTTACGTATGGCGTCGAGCTGCGCTGTAGTCGCATCCACCACCGCACCGTTGAACCATTTGGTGGTATGTAAGACCTTAGCTCCTGTTTGCTTCAGTGCATTTACATAGGTTGCGTTGACGGGGAGATCACTGGAGGTGATGGCTATTTTCTGCTTCGTTCGGCGGGCAATGGAACGGGCAGACAAAAACGCTTCCGGCTTCGAAATCTGATAGGGAGACCCTGCCTTATCCTTGAAAAGGACAAGATATCTGTTGGTAACCTGTCCGTAGCCAAAGTGTGTGACCAGTAAAAAAACAAGTAAAAATTTATTCCTTTGCATGTCTTACCAGTTCCCTGATACGTATAGTCCCAAAATCTATTACCCCATTCCCGGCACAGGCGCCGGTATAGCAAAAATTCAACCTTCTGTACTCCTGACGGATCAGCCCGATATGCTCTGCGTAAACTTCTATTTTTTTCCTGACGGAAATAAGCGTTGAATCGTCCTCCTGAACAACCGTAAGGCTTTTGTCAAATCTCTCTCCGCCGGATGCATGCGGTTTGCCCCATTCCTTCACTTCAAAAAAACGCTCCCTATCCGTATTCAGTTGATTACCGTTCCATCTCCTGCCTTCGTAAACCGGAAAAGCCAGTTTTACGATACGTCTGCCGTTTTCAGTCACCACGACCTGGTCAGGATAACGCCAGGCACTCATTACCGAATCGACTTTCCAATTCATGGCCCCTTTCTTAAACGAGCGTTCTATCCGAAAAATTTTCCGGCTCTCGTCATCAGTGAAAACATCCGTAACTATTTCTCTTTCGAGGTAAACTGATTTAGAAACGGGTGCAGTAAGACTGTACTGCCATTCGGTCACCTCATACTCCCATGTAAGCCCAGGTTGTAAGGGAAAATAAGCTTCTCCCGTCGGGTGTGCCTGATAGCTGTCCCGCTC
>CAZAVR010000510.1:0-3365 GCA_964488435.1 uncultured Cytophagales bacterium
GCGGTTTTTTGATGGCTTACTGAAAATTTCAAAAAAATATTTGAAAAAGGTAAAAAGATGGACGTAAGACTGCGGAGGCGTGGCTGCGGTTTACATGACTTCTCGCAGGCTTTTGATGGCTGAGTGAATGAGGTTATATGCTGACTGCTCGCTTATTGACATCAACTCAGATACCTGGTGGTACTCAAGTTCCTGGTAAAATTTCAGATATACAGCTTCCTGTTGTCTTTTGGTGAGCTGTTTTACGGCCGCCTTTAATTTTTTTTGCAAGTGCTCATTTGTCTCGCGCGAAATAATCTCACTTTCGACGGGGTACTCAGCGAGTATATCCAGGTTTTCTTCACATTCGAAAAACTGGTGTTCTTTGGGCATGGCAGTTTTATGAAGGACATGTATTTTTCGCCGGAGAGATTTCAGGAGATAAAATCTGACTGAGGCTGTGTCAGACAAAAAAGAGTGCCGTCGCCAGAGATCCAGAAAAAGATCCTGTATGGCGTCTTCTACGAGTGCGTAATCATTTGTGAACCTGGCGCCATAGTCGAAAAGAACTTTATAGAAAAGCTCAATCAGGAGGTTCAGAGCCTTGGGGTCGCCTTGTCGGAAGGAGATCCAGAGTTCGGAAGCCTCTTGGTCATTGTTCATATCGGACAGATATATCTTTTTGAAAGTCGCCGCAAAATAAGCCTAATAATTTCGTAATTTTTCAACATAATTCCAAAATCGGGCGATGTCATGGTGAGGGGACGGGGCCTTTGGGCAGGTGCTGACAGTGCCGGGGAGAAAAGCCGGGATCTAAATGACCGACGGGCAAGACCGCTTTTTTTGTCTTGCCCGTCGATATTTTGCTACAAGGATGACTATCCGTAATGTTTAAGCCGCGGAATCGCTTATTTTCCTGCGCATGTTTTTTTCAGCTGCTCGAAGTAGAGCACATAAGCGGGGTCATTCGCTTTCTGTGCTAGCGGAAGCCCGATTTCAGCGTCTTTCAGAGCGACATTGCACTTCCCGGTTTTTGCGGCAATTTTTGCCCGGAGGTGATAAACCCAAAACGCCTTATTGGTTTCCAGTGCTTTGGAAGCCCACTCATAAGCTTTTTCAAGATCCCGGTTGGTGTCAAAATAGTAGTTGGCAGCAGTGATGTAGGTCATAGGATTGATATCCGAAGCTGCCATTTTACTGGTAATGTCAGCCATGACCTGCTTGTCGGCATCCTGCTTCACCTCAAACGATACCTGGGCATTTTCCCAACGGATGATCACTTCGGTTTGTGCTGCAGAGAACTTGCCGAAAGTAATCGTGAAGAATTCCTCCGGTGTAGCAAGTTTAGTGGCTTTTACTTTAAACCTCAGAACATCGTTGGCTTCTTTGTAAGTATATGATCCCCATGCATCGGCATCTTTGTTCAGAATAATGGTCCATTCTGAGGGGCCGGGTATAGTAAGCAAGGCATAATCTCCTGCAGGCACCTGGTGGCCGTTGACTTCCATGTCTTTTGACAAGGCGAGTTTGGTCGTTTTATTAGCCCCGGTTCTCCATACGGCATTGTACGGCACCTGCTGACCGAACATTTTGCGTCCTTTCAGGGAAGGTCTGCTGTATTCGATACGAACCTCGCCGAGACCTACGCCCTGGGAAATAACCGCGGACGGACTGGCAGCGGGGGTGTTGATTTGGGCAACAGAAACAGTCGCAGACAAAGCGAGAATGCTGCTCAGGAAGAAAGATAGTATTTTTTTCATTGGTGGTTGGTTAGTTGGTAACAGGGGACAAATATAAAGCTAATAGTCTGTTTTCTGCTGTATGCCCCCGGGGAAAACGGAAGTATGAAAGTTGTCGTCGTGTGTTTTTTGTAAAGGAAATGAAGAGTTTCCTGCCTATGATTGGTAAATTGGCAGACGCATGGGCAAGAATCTTTATTTGTGGAAAAAAAACTGGCGCTATAAACCAGATACCTTTATTCTGTCTCTTTTGGGATGTATACTGCTTGCTTACCTGTATCCCTATCCCGGGACTGATCGAAGTCACCTCTACCTGAATGAAACAGCCAACATTGGCGTTTCCCTGATTTTTTTCTTTTATGGATTGAAGCTGGGTGTCAGGAAACTCGCGGCGGGATTGAGTAACTGGAAGTTACATTTATTTGTCCAGTTGATTACCTTCTTGCTGTTTCCCGTTATCGGATGGATCTTACGGCCTTTTTTTTCCGGAGAAGCAGGGGAGATGTTATGGTTTGGCATTTTCTTCCTCTGCATACTTCCATCTACGGTATCATCTTCTGTGGTGATGGTAGGCATAGCAGGTGGAAATGTACCGGCGGCTATATTCAATGCAAGTATTTCCAGTCTTCTGGGCGTTTTTATTACGCCGTTATGGCTGGGCCTTTTCTCTTTCGGCGGGGATGCCGTAATATCCCTGAATGATGTGATCCTAAAACTTATTCTACAGGTACTGCTGCCAGTCATGGCAGGAATGCTATTATTTAACAAGCTTGAAGGCTGGGCACTCGGCAGAGCAAAATGGATCCGGACCTTCGACCAGGCAATTATCCTCCTGATCGTGTATTGTTCCTTTTGTAAATCTTTTGATGAAAATTTGTTTGACGGTCTGGCGTTCCGGGACTTGTTTTTGCTGAGCCTGGGTATGCTCGCACTGTTCGGTGTGGTTTTTTATTTTACATGGTGGATGGGGCAACGGTTGCACTTCAACAGGGAAGATAAGATCACAGCGGCTTTTTGCGGATCGAAGAAGTCGCTTGTACAAGGCGCGCTCATGTCAAACGTCATGTTTGCAGGATCGCCTTTTGCCGGGATCGTGCTCATACCCATCATGATTTATCACGCGTTGCAGCTGGTGATCGTGGGCATCATTGCCCAGCGGAAAGCCCGTGAACTGTGAGTTTCTCAAAACCGGATGAAGTGAAGTAAGTATATTTTGGAGAGCACTACGAGCGTGGCATAACTTTTTAGGGCATCAGTGGCGGAAGAGAAGTCTTCCACAGGTTTAACTAAAACAGTAAAGTATGAATTGGAGTAAGCGCGTATTTTCAGTAGCAGTTTTTTATTTTTCTTGTATAGGAAATTCATCCGCCCAGTTTGGTGTCAGCTTTCACCAGACCAACTATTCCTTTGTGGGTTTTAATTATGAAGTAGCGGGGAGATTTCTCCCTGAACTCCGTTTCGGTATGAACAACCATCTGGACAATATGTCGGTAGAGGCGGTAGCGACTTACCAGTTTATCGATAAGGGAGAGGTCGAAGTTTATGCAGGCCTGGGAGGGCGTATCAATCACAACGACCGACATAACGCCGGACTCGTAGCGCCCATAGGTGTACATGTCTTTCCCTTTACTACTAAAAATTTCGGTT
>CAZAVR010000511.1:0-3365 GCA_964488435.1 uncultured Cytophagales bacterium
GTGAGGGATGAGCCGGTACTCATTCACAGCGATCTCAGTACCAAACATCCATGGATTGCCCCAGTAACTATTGCCATACATATTGTTAGTGTTGTTTCGATATTCAGGATAAAATACTTCTGCCACCATCGTGTAATCATCGCCGGTCTGTATGATGTCATGGACGAGCAAACGGTAGTTCAGTTTTACATCACTGCCTGACTCTTTTCTTTTCTGAATGCGGCGTACCATTTTTTCCTGCTGCCGTTCATTCATGAAATTGAAGAAGTTTTTGAAATCAGTGAAACTGTGATAGCGGGTGAATTGCACCTCTTGATTTACAATTTTACTGATATAGAACCCCTGCGATGCAGAGGAAGAGGAACTTTGCATATTGGCATATCCATAAGTGCCCAGTAGCACCTGAACGGAGTCGCTGAGAATCTGGAGTTTTCCGTTCAAAAGCGAATATTGCGGTTCCGGTTCGACGGTAACCTGGGAATAAAGCTTTCCCTCTTCATCGTATGAGCGTGCAATCATTTTCATTTCCCGATTGCGCTTCACCGCAAAACTTACGTTGACCAGACGATGTGTGGTATCTACTTCGATAGCCTGAATAACATTTGCCCCTTTGATCGTGGTGGGAAGTATTTTCGTCTGTTTGGTACTGAGATCGCTGTGAATGAGTACCGGCTCATCCCTCACAGTGCCGGCCATAAAAACGGCATAGCCGAGGGTTTTGAAATCGGTAATCTGGAACCTGTCAATGGTGTTGATGACAAAGTTTTCCACAAAGCCCGGTCCTACGTTGACTTTTACAATCTGGTATACCGGACTCCGGTATCGGCTAAACAACAGGAACACGGACCGGCCGTCATAAGACGTGGAGACGAGGTCCAGATTTTTTTCAATTTCTCCTTTTACAGACCACTCATTTTCCAGGTTGGTATTGTACTTCTGGATACTGTAGCTGTCTCTTTCCGGCTTCGAGATTAATAGTACTCCCTTACTTCCTAAGGGGACAGTTTGATAGGCATCGCTTCCGTTAGGAATCGGAAGCTCAATTCTCTTGATGTTTTGCGCGTTCAATGAGGTAAAACCCCAGAAAAGCAAAAAGAAAAAAAGAGTGTTTTTTGTCGATAAGTGTTTGTTAACCATGTGCTAAACCTACTATGATGTCAAATTCAGCAGGCCCGATGGGAAGAACGGAGAGTCTCGATTGCTTGACAAGAGGAATATCTTTCAGCCTTTCGTCATTCTTTATATACTCGAGGGTTACCGTTTGGGGGAATTTTTCAACAGGAACTAGTTCCACCACTACCCAACGCGGATCGTCAGTAGTAGGGTCGGGGTAGTGCTCCTTGGACACCTTTGCCAAACCAATAACTTCTTTTCCTTCATTGCTGTGATAAAACAATACCAGGTCTCCCAATTTCATCGCCATCAGGTTGTTACGCGCCTGATAGTTCCGGACACCATCCCATATTGCCCGCTTTTCATTAACGAAATGGTCCCACGAATATTTGAAAGGTTCTGATTTTACAACCCAATAATTCATAGCTCGACGATTTTTGCCAGGTTAATATATTCAGCGTGCGCTGTTCAGGGGAATTTCGGGAATTTACTGAAATCAGGTTTGCGTTTTTCCAGAAAGGAATTGAATCCTTCTTTGGCTTCTTCTGTGAGGTAATAGAGGAGCGTAGCGTTGCCTGCCAGTTCCTGGATTCCGGCTTGCCCGTCCAGTTCCGCGTTGAAAGAACTCTTGAGCATGCGGATAGCAAGAGGGCTTTTCAGCTGTATTTTTTTACACCAGGCCAGGGTGGTTTCTTCCAGTTTTTCCAACGGAACCACTTTATTGACCAGGCCCATCTGAAGGGCTTCCTCTGCATCATACTGATCACAAAGGAACCAGATTTCTCTCGCTTTCTTCTGTCCCACGATCCGCGCAAGGTACGAGGCGCCGAAGCCGCCGTCGAAACTACCGACATTGGGGCCGGTTTGCCCGAAGCGTGCATTTTCAGCAGCTATGGTAAGATCGCATATCACGTGAAGCACATGTCCGCCACCAATTGCCCATCCTGCTACCATCGCCACCACAGCCTTGGGAATGGACCGGATCATTTTCTGAAGATCCAGTACATTCAATCTGGGTACGTGATCATCGCCTACATATCCTCCATGCCCACGTATCGATTGGTCACCACCGGAACAGAAGGCTTTACCTCCTTCACCGGTAAGGATAATGACCTCAATCCTTTCGTCTTCGCGACACAGGTGCATCGCATCAATCATCTCTTTCACAGTCAACGGAGTAAAGGCGTTGTGCTTATGGGGTCTGTTGATGCTTATTTTGGCAATACCTTCATGTAATTGAAAAAGTATTTCCTGATATTCTTTGATGGTTTCCCAGTGTATCGTATCTGACATTTCTATTTTTATCGAATTCCGTATTTGATCTTAGTCGGTGCGAGCGTACATCCTTATCGTTTTTAAGCGATCAGACAAGCATACTGAATGGATTTTCAAGGTATGTTTTCAGCGTCTGCAGGAACGCAGCACCAGTGGCGCCGTCCACGACGCGGTGGTCACAGGAAAGCGTTACTTTCATGATATTTACAGGGTACACAGTGCCGTCTTCCCGGAACGCAGCCTGCTTTTTGATAGCTCCTACGGCGAGTATACAGGAGTTGGGTGGGTTAATGATGGCAGTGAACTGATCTACACCAAACATACCCAGGTTTGATATCGAGAAAGTACTACCTTCCCAGTCTTTAGGCTGAAGTTTTTTATCCTTCGCTTTTCCGGCCAGGTCCTTCACCTGTCCCGAGATGACAGAAAGCGTTTGCTGGTCGGCATTTCGGATAACAGGAACCAGAAGTCCTTCGTCTACCGCTACTGCTACACCTACATTTATCTGGTTGTATTTGCGTATTTTATCACCCAGCCACGACGAGTTAACAGCAGGATGTTGTCTCAGTGCTAGTGCAGACGCTTTAATCACCATGTCATTAAACGAAATTTTAACGGGCGAGGCTTCGTTGATTTGCGGTCGGAGCGCCATCGCCTTGTCCATGTTGATTTCCAGCGTTACATAGAAATGCGGAGCCGTAAACAGGCTTTCACTCAGACGTTTGCCAATTGTTTTTCGCATTTGACTCACCGGGGTATCTTCATACTCCAGAACTTCAGATACGGAAGGTGCGGAGGCCTGTGCCGGTTTTTCTGCCGGTTTCGGCGAAGTGCTTGCGGCTTTTTCAGGTACATAATCATCGACATCACGCTTCACTATCCTGCCGTTTTCTCCTGAACCTGCCACTTGATTGATATCGATTCCTTTCTCCTGGGCAAGTTTTTTAGCCAATGGTGATGCTTTCAAACGATCTCCG
>CAZAVR010000512.1:0-3362 GCA_964488435.1 uncultured Cytophagales bacterium
CTCGTAGCGCCCATAGGTGTACATGTCTTTCCCTTTACTACTAAAAATTTCGGTTCCCATCGATTATGGCGGTCGACGCAATAACTATCTCTGATTTACAGGTAATATCTCCCGTAACCCGTCCTTTTATCACCGCGTTGGCTGAAACGATCGTACCGGTAATAAAAGCATTTGTCTCCACCGTGGCCACTTCACGAACAAAAAAATGTCCTTGTCTTTTCCCGACAAGCACCATCGAACTCAAAGAGATGGTATCTTGCTCGGTAACAATAATTTCGTTCTGCTGGGATGGCTGTGCCGGTGATGTCTTTTTCTTTCTTTTTAAGAAGCCGATCAACTTATTCTCCTTTTGCGTCCTCGTCCGTAAAATGGGTGACCACAGTGGTGGCATTTCCAATATCAATCCCCACGGCCAGTTTACGTCTGTTGTGTGCGATACGCAATGAATTCAACGCATACCCTTTGCTGGCCAGGGTTTCAGGATTGTCCAATACTTCCAGCTGAGCAATTCCGTCAAATTCTTCACGGAAACAATCGATCAGATCCTGGTAATACATCGCACCGCCGCAGAGATAGATGCGGTTGGTTTTCATCAGATTTTTATCCGTAATTACATTTCTTAATATCGGAGAAATCACCTGCTCATAGTAGGTACGGATGGCGTTTCTGCGGATTTCGCGCAAGTCGATGTTCTGACGATTGAGATAAACATATCCCCGTTGAAACGCTTCGTCAAATTGATGCGCATTCCTGAATTCAAGGTAGTACTTTGCCTTTAGCTCATTGATCAGGATGTTAACCGCATAACGGATACCATGGGCACTGACCATGGTCTGCTCAATGATTCCTGAGTCCGTACTGAGAATGGACTCGAAAGTTCCGAAGCCACAGCTAAGCACGAAGAAACTACCCGTTGCCTGTGTCTCCCCTTTACGGATCCCGATGGTACAACCGACGATCTCCGGTATAACTTCCACATTCTGCACCTCAAGCACGGCTTTTTTCTTACCACCTGCATTGTAGGTAGAAGCATCGTAATCCAGGATGTGCGTGCGCTTGAAAAACGCAATCGCCTTGTCTTTGTAAATGTGATAAGTGGAATAAGGGAATCCGGTAGTTACCGTAATCGCCTGTTCCACTTGCCCTTGCACCAGGATAAGACCGGCTTTGGCCAGGAGCTGGTAATCGGTGTCATCAGGTGAGGAATTGATAATCTTGTGAGGAGACTGCCCCTCGCTGAGCGCCAAATCACCACAAATATACCATTTGTCATTGTGGAAAATTTTGAGGCCGTGTAAAAGATCTTTGGAGGTATTGGTAAGGACAGTGTAGTTATTTTCAACTAAACTGGAAAATGATTGTACTGAATACATACACTTGGAGGTTTAAATTCATGTTTATTTGTTATCGAACCGGTTAGAGGTGTAAATGGTCAATGCGTCAATGCTGCCATTTACGTGGCGTGGAAAACGATCTTCGATTGTTGATGAATCCTGCTCTGCAACCGTGTAACAAATCACTGGAGGGAATGAGGAGGACAGCATAGTTCTTCGTAACTAAACTGGGAAATTTCTGTAGTGGGTTCATGCTATTAAGGAGGTTTATTCTTTTCTACTTGCATTACCGGCGATAACCACCGGCGGGTTCACTTGATCCTTTAAAGTAATAACATTGAGGGTTTATTTCCGTGGTAATATCGATAGAACTTACGTCCGACTCATCGTCATCCTGAATTAAGGGGCAGTTGGCTCATCACGACCTTCCCTGTATAACTGGCACCCCGGTCTACCGACAATAATCGGGTGCTGAGCTTGCCGCTGATCCGTCCTGTTTTCTTTATTTCGATAGAGTCAGTTGCGGAGACATCTCCGTTCACCTGACCGAAAACAACCACGCTCTTTGCACCCACATTGCCATTCAAGACACCGGATTCTCCGATTATCAGGCTATCGGCTTCCATAATATTTCCTTCAAGCGTGCCCTCCAATTGTACCGTAAAAGCATTCTCTATGGTTCCGACAATCAGGCATTTTTCCCCAATGACGGTAGGAATCCCCGGGCTGCCCTGCTTCCTTCTGCTTCTTTTAGATCTGATCTCTTCGCTCATCTTGCTAATCTAAATTTAAAAAACCGATAGGATTGACAGGGCTTCCGTTTTTCCGCACTTCATAGTGAAGATGGCTTCCTGAAGAACGGCCTGTCGCGCCTACTTCACCTACCACATGTCCGGCTGCGATCTTATCCCCATTTTTGACCAAAACTTTCGACAGATGACCATAGAGGGTTTCATAGCCATTCTGATGCTTGATCTGCACACAAATGCCGTAGCCGCCGTTATAACCGGCATGGATGACCTTTCCGCTGGCTGTGCTCCGAACTTTATCCCCCCTTTCACCACGAAAATCAATCCCTGAATGGAATTCAACCGACCGGCCATGAAAGGGATTTCTGCGATATCCGTAGTTTGAAGTCAGCGCGGTTTTGGTAGGGGCTCCCGTAGGCGTGTAGGTGAGTCCTTCGAACACCCGTTCGAGATACTCATCATACATGCTGTAGTATTCAATAGGAGCAAGCTTCATATCATGTTCCTCCCCGCCTACCGCGTCCTGGGCGAAGCCTTTCACGCCTCTCTTCCGAAGATGCTCGTTAATCTTCTGAAGCTTGGTCTCAATACGCTCCACATAGTTCTGCGCATCCAGTGTATCTGATTGCTTGGGAATCTGCTGCTCCAGATCGTTCATCCTGGAAACCAAAGTACTACGCTCCTCCTCGTGCATGGAAACGGAAGCATATAACGAGGCGCAAACAAAAGCAAGCACAGCCACCACAATGACAATCGCACCCACATAATACCACAGATTATTCAGGAGAGGAGAAGGAACACTGATAGATCGGCTCTGTCCTTTTTTAGGGTCCACGATAATGACCGTGCACTTAGTTTTTGAAGAGGGCATATTACAAAGTTCATTTTCAAAACGTGTAAAGAAACGGTCACAAACATATACAAGTTATCTTTTATATGCAAATAACAACGACACGTATAAAAATAAAACTACATATACCGGGATTTTCAAGAGAATCAGATAGCCAAAAAATACAGCGGGAACTATCAAACAAATCCCACAAAAGTTAGAAATAAAAAATCTGACCCACTTTTCTAAAAGCAAAGCGGTTACTACAAAATATCAAAAATAACAGAATTTCTACTACCTCTGCATCTCTCTCTGACGGAAACGATACCGAATGCCCCAGCTCCCTCTTACAAAGGGCGTGCCTTCGGATATGATAGGGGTTACTTCCAGATGGAAACCGAAATTTTTAGTAGTAAAGGGAAAGACATGTACACCTATGGGCGCTACGAG
>CAZAVR010000513.1:0-3360 GCA_964488435.1 uncultured Cytophagales bacterium
ACACCGGCTATCAGGAACAGCATCGAAGAAAGCAGCCCGTGACTGATCATCTGATAAATAGCACCATTGATTCCTTCCGCGGTAAAAGAAGCCACGCCCAGAAGGACAAATCCCATGTGTGATACCGAGGAGAACGCAATCAGTTTCTTAAGGTCTGACTGAGCCAGCGCATTGAAACCACCGTATATGATACAGATCATGCCAAGCACACTCAGCGGAATGGAATTGGCATAAGTTTCTTCGGGAAAAAAGCCACCGACCACCCTGATGAAACCGTAGCCCCCGATTTTTAGCAGTATCCCGGCGAGCACGACAGATATGGGGGTAGGAGCTTCCACGTGGGCATCTGGTAACCAGGTATGGAAGGGAACCACAGGTAGTTTTACGGCAAACCCAATGAAAATAAACCAGAATGCCAGTGTTCGGATGGCTATATCTCCCAGGAAGAACACGCCGGAAGGGTGTAAAAATGATCCGGGTAGGTAATTACCTGGATCCGACAGGTAATCGAATCGAAAAGTATGGACGATATGTTCAGGAGAAACTCCACCTGATGCGATCAAAGATTGTACTTCAAGAATGATATCGGAGGTAACGGCATTTTTGTCCATGACATATCCCATGGCCAGCGCTGTCTCGACCGGGTCGATCGCAGACAAATAAAGGCCGATCATCACGATAAGGATAAGCAAAGAGCCCCCGAATGTGTAGATGAAAAATTTGATGGCCGCGTACTCCCTTCTTGGTCCTCCCCAGAGACCGATAAGGAAGTACATGGGCAATAGCATAAACTCGAAAAAAAGATAAAACAGGAATAAGTCGGTGGAGAGGAAACAGCCGATGACGCTGCCGCTCAGCAGAAGGTACAGGGAAAAATAGGCGCGTACTTTTTCCCGGATATTCCATGAACTGATGACCCCGATCAGGAGTACCAAAACAGCCAGAAGGACCAGGGCAATACTGATCCCGTCCACTGCGAGTGCAAAATCTATGGAGACTGTTCCCAATGTGCCCATGGGCAGGGTGATCCAGTCGTGTTCCGTTGCCAGCTGATAACCCGGGATGGTGTAGTCGAAGGAAAACAACAGGGCAAAACACAGCAGCACGTCCAGAATGAGCGCTGTAAGCGCTATCGATCTGATCTGAGATGCTTCACGCGATATGGTGCAAACCAGCGCTGCCGCCAGCGGTATAAAGATGAGCAGGGAAAGTATATAGTCAGACATGCACAATCAATAGAAAACTTTTGAATTTATACCAGTAAAAATAGCCAGGCTACGATCAGCAGCATGCTAATAACCGTGATGATAAAATAGACTTGAATTTTTCCGTTTTGAGCCTGCCTCGCCAAAGCTCCCGAACTCTTTACACTTAAAACCGTAAGCCTTACCGCTCCGTCCACGATACCGCGGTCTACCCATCCGATCAAGTGAGAAAAAATGACGGTCAGCCTGGCGAGCATGTCGACGCCATAATCGATAACCCTGGTTTCAATTTTAGCCAGGAACTTCGCAATGTTCAGAAACGGCGCCAGAAAAAACACGTGGTGATTGAGCGACGCTTCGAAATTGATCAGCCAGTTGAAGTGAGGCCAACGTTTGATCCTGTCAATAGCTGAAGAAAAATAAGCAGACAACCGAAAGCCTGCATAAATGCCCCCGAGTGTCACCGCCACCGAAATCAAAGGAACCCATACAGCATGCGGGAGGGCTACCGGAAAATTTTTAGATAAAAGCCATCCGGCCGAACCGTCGAAAGGGTTCCATGAAAACCAGAAGAACAAAGAAAGAACGGCGAGTATGCCCATCGGTACCCACATCATGGCCGGCGATTCGTGTGGCTTGATTCCGGCTTCTATAAGCCTGTCGCTTTCATTCCCCAGGAAAATGAGCCGGATTTGTCTCGTCATATAATAGGCAGTGAGGCCCGCAGCGGCGATGGCCAGTCCGGTAAGCAGCAAGTAGAACCCGCCTCCGGGCTCCTGTGCCTTGCTAAGGCCCTGGATGAATATGGCGTCTTTTGAAAGAAAGCCGGAAAATAACGGCAGGCCGGCAAGTGCTGCAGAACAGGCCAGGTAGCACAGGTAGGTAAGGGGCAGTTTTTGCTTCAGCCCTCCCATATTCCGCATATCTTGCGGATTAAAAGTGGAATCTGCCCCCGAAGGCGTGAGCGAGTGTATCACTGAACCGGCTGATAGAAACAGACCGGCTTTAAAAAAAGCGTGGGTCAACAGGTGGAAAAGTGCGATCTGCCAGCTGCCGATACCTATCGCGAAAACCATAAGACCCAGCTGCGAAATGGTAGAGTAGGCCAGTACACGTTTGATGTCCCATTCCCGGCTGGCTTTGATAGATCCGTCCAGCATAGTGATCATCCCGATGACGGCAATCGTCATTTGCGCCGTGGGCGTCAGCAAAAAGGAAATACGGGCAAGCAGAAAAATGCCCGCTGCCACCATGGTCGCTGCGTGGATCAGGGCCGAAACCGGCGTAGGTCCCTCCATGGCATCCGGTAGCCAGCCGGAAAGCGGAAACTGTGCCGACTTCCCCACGCATCCGCCAAACAGAAGTAAGCCGATGAGCGTCAGGTCTGTATCCGAAAGCGTACCAAAGGAGGATGAAAGATCACTCAGATTTACAGATCCCAGTTTAAAAATCAAGATCAGGATACCGGAGAGAAACGCCGCATCACCTATACGGTTAAGAATAAATGCCTTCTTTGCCGCCCATACCGCTCTCGGCTTATGATACCAAAAGCCAATAAGCAAATACGACGATAAGCCCACCAGTTCCCAGAAAATATACATCACAATGAGGTCGCTTGCCAAAACAATGCCAAGCATTGAAAATACAAACAATTGAAGAAAGGCGAAGTATCTGAAAACCGCCTTGTCGCCCTTCATATAAGCGATGGAATATATCTGGACAAGAAGCGCCACAAAATGGACGAGCGGCAGCATCAGGTTGGTGAGGGAATCGATCCGGAATGAAAGAGAAATGGAAATCCCGTCTATCTTTACCCATTCAAATGCAAATTGTTGTATATGAGTTGTTTGTGCAAGAAATATACTGGATATTAATCCTGCCGAAGTAACGAGAACAGCAGCAGGACCCGCCCATTTCCCGGATCTGGAACCTCCCGACCACAGACAAAGAAAGGCCATGAAAGGGAGTCCGAGCAACAAGGAAACAGAAGGCAGAATCATACCTGGGGACATTCGGGATGTTTAGATCAGCAAATATCTTCAATAATAGGCCGAATTCAAACCCTAAGGTTTTATTTAGAATACAAGAGGTGCTTAAAACCCGGATAAGCAATTCAAAACAGCTTAAATGCCGAACAGAATATTGTTTTGTATAA
>CAZAVR010000514.1:0-3344 GCA_964488435.1 uncultured Cytophagales bacterium
AACCCAGAAAAACTATGGAGATTTTACAATAGCAGTTTTATGTACTAAAAAAAGGGGATCAGAAGTGTCTCTAGCACCGCTGATCCCTGCAGAAGCTTCTCGCGCGCATCACCTACTGATTGCGGGTAAGCTCCCATTTGTTCATTTGGTAATAAACATCCAAAATTATGAATTTACAATTTAAAAGCAAGACGGCGTATATAGTTATGCGGTTGTCCATCATTCAACTCTTTCTGCTTTTCCTTTTCATTGCTTCCGTACAAGCACGGGAGTCGTCTGCCCAGGAATTATTAAAAAAGAACGTAACCCTGAAAGTGGAGAAAATGGCAATAGGAGAGGTGCTGGATCGTCTCGAAAAGCAGACGGGAGTAAAATTCGCTTATAGCAAAAGTATGATCTCGGTGAAGCAGCCGGTGAGTATACAAGTAGAGAACATGTCTCTGGATCGCGTACTCGACCAGGTATTCCGGGGCGCAAATATCGACTACAAGCCAGTGAAGGGCCAGATTATGCTGAAAAGAAGATCGGAACGAGACCGGTCAGTGTACGCAGATGTGGTTCCCATTGAAAATGAACATCTTTCAACCGACGCGGATATCCTGGTCAGCGGAATGGTTAAAGACCAGAAAGGCGGGATTTTGCCCGGTGTGAGTATTTTGATCAGGGGATCTCAGCAAGGGACACTTACAGGCGCCGACGGTAGATTCCAGTTAAATGTAAAGGACGAAGAAGATGTGCTTGTGTTCTCTTATGTGGGTTATACCACCCAGGAAGTAAAAGTGGGCAAACGCACGGACTGGAACATACAGCTTGAAGAAAACGTGGCGTTACTGGAAGAGACGGTCGTGGTGGGTTACGGAACGCAGAAGAAGATAAATCTGACGGGCTCTGTTTCGTCCGTGAGTGGAGACCAGCTTACAAAGCGCATTACCACACAGGCTTCACAACTTTTGCAGGGCGCTGCAAGCGGTATCACGGTCATTCAGGCCTCAGGAGAACCGGGAGGTGATCAGGCCTCCATACAAATTCGTGGTCAGGGGACTTTTAGTGGAGCGGGGAATGCTCCTCTGGTACTTGTGGATGGAGCACCGAGTTCAATCAATGCGGTAAACCCCAGCAATATTAAAAACATCACCATCCTGAAAGATGCGGCTTCCTCCGCTATTTATGGTTCACGTGCTGCCAACGGGGTAATATTGGTAACTACCAAGGACGGAGATTCAGGGAAGATCCGCATCAATTATGATGCTTATCTGGGTAAACAGTCTCCTACCGAGTTGCCCCAGTACGTGGACTCGTGGGTATATGCCGAAATGTACAATGAAGCCAGAGCCAACGAAGGGCAAAGCCCGGTTTATACGCAGGAGGAAATTGAAAAATTCAAATCCGGTCTGTATCCCGACCAATATCCAAACAAACACCATCTCAGAGATTTATTTGCGAGCGGTAACGGACTTCAGATGCGTCACAACATTACAGTGAACGGAGGTTCGAACCAGACGACCTATCTGCTCTCTACGGGTATTCTGAAGCAGAACGGGCTTCTGGCCAAAAACGTCTATGACCGCTACGACCTTCAACTGAATGTCAATAACAAAATCAGAGAAAACCTGAGACTGAATATCAAGCTGATGGGCTATCAGGCCCTGACCAACAAGCCTGCAGGCATAGCCGCCAATGGTATGAGAACAGCCGATATGTTCGGGATTATCCAGGCAGCAAACCATCACATTCCGACCGTCCCGGGCCGAAAATCAGATGGTACCTACGGGGTGACACAGGGGGTTGTGGTTGCGGACGGACGAATGGCCAGCAGTTCTTTTGGTAAGCACCGGACAACAAGTATGTTGACTAATCTCTCCCTGGATTGGGACGTTGCTAAATCCATCCGGTGGAGCAATCGCGTAAGTTATCAATGGAATTATACATTCAACAGACTTTTTGGCGCCGAGTTCAGGGCTGATCCTACCTGGCTTTTCGGGCCGTCGCAGGTCGACGTAGGAACGGTGAATACCAGGGAACTCATGTATGAGTCCGTGGTTCATTATGATAAAACTTTCGGAGACCATACACTCAATCTTCTGGGAGGGTTTTCGACAATGACCAATGACGCCCACACACTGGGCGGGTACAGGGATAATTTCCCAAGCAGCCAGTTGTACCTGCTGAGTGCCGCGTCTCCGGTGAACGACAGTAATTCCGAGACGGAGTCTGTATGGAAGCTGGTTTCGTACTTCGGAAGACTCAATTATGCTTTCAAAGGAAGATATCTTCTGGAGGCGAACCTGCGTTATGACGGATCCTCCAGGTTTGCACAAAAGTCTCGGTATGGGTTGTTCCCCTCGTTTTCGGCAGGATGGAGGATATCCGATGAGAATTTTTTCTCCGTACCTGGTGTGGACAATATGAAAGTGAGAGCGTCTTACGGCGAGCTGGGTAACCAGCAAATCGGGCTTTATCCCTATCAGAAAACCCTTGCTCTGGGCTCGGTATATCCAATAGGTGTAACTGAATCCATACGTCCGGGTATTCAGTTGACCAGGTTGCCTTTTGAAGATATTACATGGGAAACCACAAAAATTGCCAATGCGGGGATAGACATAGACCTTCTGAAAGGAAAGCTGAATGCAACGATCGATTACTACCGGAAGGTCACCGATAATATCTTATACCAGTTGACGGTTTCCCAGGTACTCGGAATGACGGTAGGGGAACAGAACGCTGGGAAAGTCGAAAATAAGGGGTGGGAGTTTGAATTGGGTTACAGGGACAGGATCGGGAAATTGTCATTTCGCGTCCAACCTAATTTTTCGTTAAACCAGAACAAGGTATTGTCTCTGGCGGGGATTCAGAGGGATGTTGAACGTGGTCTGTTTGTGGGAAGTCCGATCACTTCGATCTATGGCTATGAGACGGACGGACTCTTTATGGACGAAGCCGATATTCAGAGCTATGCCAAGCAAAACTATGTCGCGAAGCCCGGTTTTCCGAGATTTAAAGACCTGAGTGGTCCGGAAGGACGACCCGACGGGATCATATCGGCTGAGTATGACCGGAAAATTATCGGCAGCCAATTTCCGAAGTATAACTACGGCATGACCATTTCCGCAGATATGCACGGGTTTGATTTCTTTTTACAGTTTCAGGGTGTGGGCGGATACAGGACGCTCATCCAGGGAGACGAGCAGGCTTTCAATAATTTCGGAAATATACAACAGTGGCATGTAGATAACCGGTGGAGGGTCGATAACCCGGACAGGAATGCGGCTTATCCGCGGTTGGAGCTCGCCTATCATGCTTCACCCTGGGCCGTCAACCTGGATTACTGGGCACGTAATGCAAGT
>CAZAVR010000515.1:0-1213 GCA_964488435.1 uncultured Cytophagales bacterium
CTTAATACTTTTTCCATCCTGGCAAAGCCGTCATCATTCTTGCTGCTCCATAGCCAGGAATTCAGGACAACCAGGCTCTTAACTCTTTCAGGATGCCGAATAGCAAAATTCAACCCGATTGGGCCACCAAAGTCGTGGACAACCAGTGTGAAATCCTCCAGTTGCTTTTCAAATACAAATTTTTCAAGTGTACGGCTATGATTTTGAGTAGTGTAGTCATAAATCTCTGGTTTATCCGAAAGTCCAAAACCAAGATGGTCAATCGCTATGCAACGGTAGCCCGTACTTAGCCTTTTAATAACATTTCGAAAGTCGAAACTCCAGGAAGGAGTTCCATGAACAAATAAGATGATATCCCCTTCTCCTTCATCAATGTAGTGGAGTTTGTGCCCGTCTATTGGAAAATAATTCGGCATAAACGGATATTCTGCTGTGTCAAGCCAATGTTCTGCCATTTCTGATTTTTTTTTGCAAATCTCAGCGCTACGCACAACACAAATATTGGTATAAGTCAATATTTAGAATTTTACTTTATTGTACAGTTTGCTAAAGTTAGTCGGCGCGATATCCAGATAGGAGGCAATGTACTTATGCGGGACGAGATGAAGCAGATGCGGACTCCTTTGACAAAATGTCTTGAACCGCTCTTCGATAGTCAGCGACTGCAGCTCTATATGCCGACTGATAACCCCTGCCAGAACCGACTCAGTCATTTTTCGGAAAAGGCGCTCCATCTGCTGGGATTGATCAAATAGCGTTTGCAGCTCGTTAAAGGTAATATACTCCAATTCGCTATCCGTCAGACAAGTCAGAAAATACATGGAGGGGACTTGAAATGAAAATGATTCGGGAATCGCGCAAAGATTGGGCGCATAAGTAAATGCGATAACGTGTGTTTTATCTTGATGAACAGCGTCAAAATAGGACATCTGGACACCACTGTTAACAAAATAAAGCGCTTTCTGAACCTGTCCCGGAACTGTAATGAAATCTCCTTTCTGGAACGACGCTGTTTTAAGTCTGCCAGCCAGTAACTGGTAGTCTGATTCCTTTATATCGTGGAAAAATCTGAAGTATTCAATTCGTTCCATGAATTACAAAGGTGTTTAGTTGATGAAGAGAACACCTCAAAATCGTGGGGTTACCGGCTTTACGCTCGATTGCTGAGCTTCTTTCATGAAGGGAGCTAATTCGTTTACCAATACAAAATTTA
>CAZAVR010000515.1:1313-3336 GCA_964488435.1 uncultured Cytophagales bacterium
TGCCCGCATCCAGCTCGCGTAACTGGTCAAAAGTGAAATCCGATATCTTTCCATTACCGTCTGTCGTACGATCCACCGTTTCGTCGTGCATAATCACCAGTTTTTTGTCGCGTGTGATCTGAACATCAAATTCTATCATGTGGGCACCCAACCTGATTGCCTCCATAAAGGCAGGAATCGTGTTCTCCGGGTGAGAGCTCATAGCTCCTCGGTGCGCGCAGATCCCCCTTTCCGGCAATTGAATCTGTGCGTTGCATACCAGGGTAACGAATACCGCCAGTGTCATAAGAGTACTTCGGAACTTCATACCAATAATCGCCTATATAAAAGTCTAAAGATAGCGCCATTCGCGGTTTTGATCAGGCCCACTATGTCCTTTCGCTACTAAATTAGGATTAATTCTTTTATCACAACTAACCCTTTTGCCAATCAACTCCAGATAACAGGCTGTACACTTTTTCGGCGCTAGCAACATGCTACAGCAAGCCCAATACCACTCTCACAAGTCGATTGGTGCCCCACTTCTTGAAACTCACATTTATCGATCCGACGCTTTCAACTCTGGCCTACACACATAGAGGCAGTTATTCCGAGTAGTCACTGAATTGAAAAGCTTCCCCTATCTTTCGAAAGAAATTTCTCGGTGATGCTTCGGCGTTGACCAGGTCTCATTAAGGGAATGATATAACTTATCTGGCAAATATGGCTTTTCGTGAAATTCTTAAGCGTTTTGACATCACCTCTGAACAAGAGGAATTTGATACCATCCACGAGACGGTCGAAAAAGGGATCCAATTCAGAGGAACCAACCTCTGGATCCTGATTTTTGCGATCATCATCGCCTGTGTAGGGCTGAATGTCAATTCAACCGCCGTCATCATCGGGGCAATGCTGATTTCTCCCCTGATGGGACCTATTCTGGGTATGGGCTATAGCCTGGCCGTGTATGATTTTACGCTCTTCAGGCGTGCAATGGTCAATTTTGGATTCGCCGTTTTGGTCAGCCTCATCGCCTCCACCGCCTATTTTCTCATTACCCCGCTTGGCGAAGCACACTCTGAACTACTGGCCCGCACCCAGCCTAATATCTACGATGTCATCATCGCACTAGTAGGCGGGCTAGCAGGTATTGTGGCCGTATCGAGTAAAAACAAAGGCAACGTGATTACCGGAGTGGCTATTGCTACCGCGCTGATGCCTCCGCTTTGTACAGCAGGGTATGGCTTGGCTACAGGAAGGTGGAATTTCTTCCTGGGCGCATTCTACCTTTTTACTATCAACAGTGTATTTATTGCCGCTGCAACTATTTATACGGTTCGTCTGCTCAAATACCCGATTTGGTCGCTACCCGATGATACGTTTAAGAAACGGGTCGATAACTGGGCTACCACTATTGTAATTGCCACCGCCATTCCAAGTTTTTACTTTGGTTACCGATTAGTTCAGCAGGAGCAGTTCCGCAACGCCGCTACCGCCTTTATCCGTAATGAAACCCATATAGATGGAGATTATTTGCTCCGGTCGGATGTCAATGCGCAGGAGAAATCGATCCGGTTGGTATACGGGGGAAGATCTATTCCCGACTCGGTAAAAATGGCCGTCATTGCAAAAAGCAAGTGGTACGGAATTAAAGGGGCGTCAATTACGATTCAACAGGGATTTTCAATCGAAGACGACAACCGGCTCTCCTTTATGAGTAAGATAACCGATGAGAGAGCAGAAGAAATTAAGCGACTCAAAGCGCAGTTGGCCCAAAACCTGGTGGCAGAAGATAGTGTCCGCCAAAGAAGTGAGCTGGGAAAGCAGATGCTTCAGGAGTTAAAACCGTTGTTCCCCGAAATTGACGCGTGCGGCGTGTCCGAACTTGTCATGTTTGACGCGCAGAATCATAGGCGGCGGTATCTCAACCTGATGATTACATCGACCGCTCCTAAGAAAACCAACGCTCAAATAGGGAAACTGACCACCTGGTTCCGTTCAAGATCTGGTCAAGACAGTGTCAAAGTATACGTCAATTAAGTTT
>CAZAVR010000516.1:0-3331 GCA_964488435.1 uncultured Cytophagales bacterium
CTCAATAAGCTAAAGGAAGTAGAAACGGCCCTGTTCAAAACACTCCGGAAGGCCGAAGAAACCAGCACTGAAATCACAGAGCAGGCAAGCCATACTGCGGGTATGTTCCTGCAGGAGTCCCGGCTCAAATCGGACGAAATATTGATAGATGCCAGGCGGAAAGCAAGCATGTTGGTACAGGACACCGAAAATAAAGCCAGATATATCCGCGAAGAACTTGAAAATGACCTGCGCAACCAGGAAAGAGACTTCAAAGCCATCGAAAAATACCGCGAAAGCCTGCTTGCTCAGTTACGTGGTCTGTTGGAGTCCGCAGGTGAAACCTTTGACAGATTCGAAAAAAAATATCCTAAAGGCTCCTTCAAAGAACGCTTGCAGGAGCTAAAATTACAGATCCAGTCCAACGAAGCCGATCCATCCAATACGACAACCGATTAAATCGTTATATAAAATGGGACACATTACACTGGAAGGCATTGAGTTCTTTGCCTATCATGGATTTTACGATGAAGAGCAAAAAATCGGCAACAAATATGCCCTGGACATTTCAATTCAGACCGACATCGAAGCCGCGGCACGTCACGACAAGCTCAGCGAAACTATTAACTATGAGGTGTTGTATGCCATAGCGAATGAAGTCATGCGGGAAAAATTCCGGTTGCTGGAACATATCGCGTTCAGAATCATCGAAAAAATAAGAAACTATTATCCTGACATCCAGAAGGTAACGGTGAAAGTAAGCAAATTCAATCCGCCTATAGGAGGTGTTTGCGAGAAAGCAAGTATCGTTCTGGAGGGCTAGAGAGAGGTGACAGGACGGTTCCGTTCAGGCAGAAACAAGCGCAACGATCTTTGCTCCGGTTCTTTCCGATGCACCGGGGCCGCCCACCAGCGACCGGAGTGCCTGATATTCATCCAGTTGTTTTTCTCTTCCGGTCCCACCTTGCACGATCCGCTTCAGTTCGCTTACCAGGTTAGGGATTGTCAATTCTCCCTGGATCAATTCCTTTACAATCTCTCGTCCGGAAATCAGATTGACGAGAGATATAAATTTCACCCTGATGAAAAACCTGGCAAGCCTGTAAGATAGTTCGCTGGTCCTGTAACACACCACCTCAGGTACATTTAATAGCGCTGTTTCCAGTGTAGCGGTGCCTGAAGTTACCAAGGCCGCCTCCGACACGTTCAGAAGGTCATAAGCCGCTTCATACACAACTTTTATCTGTGGGTTCCCGAGATACGATTCATAAAGTGAAGCAGGGAGATTATGCACACCGGCAATAACAAACGTATACTCAGGAAAATAAGGAGCTACACGTACCATCCCATCCAGGATCTTGTTAATTTCCTGGGCCCGGCTTCCCGGCAAGAGCGCAATCACTGGCTTATCCCCCAGCTCGTTTTTCCGTCTGAAATCAGTATCGGGCCGGAAAGAAGCAATCGCATCCATCAACGGATTCCCCACATAGTCAACTTTGTAATCGTATTTATCGTAGAAATCAACTTCAAAAGGGAAGATAACAAACATCCGGTCCACGTCTCGTTTGATACGCAGTGCCCTGTCCTGATTCCAGGCCCACACTTTGGGTGAGATATAGTAATAGACCTTTATACCGGCTTTCTTTGCAAAACGGGCGATTCTGAGATTAAAACCGGGATAATCTATCAATATGAGGGCGTCAGGCCTGTGCCTATTAATATCCTGCCTGCATTTTCTGAGCATGCCGAAAATGGTACCCAGATTTTTAGCTACTTCCAGAAATCCCATAAAGGCCGCATCTCTGTAATGTGTCACCAGCTCCATTCCTTCCTTCTCCATCATATCGCCGCCCCAGCCACGAAACGACGCGCCCGAATCATTGGCCTTGATACCTTTGATCAGATTTGCCCCATGAAGGTCTCCGGAGCGTTCGCCGGCAATCAGGTAGTATCGCATAAGGAATTACGAGCCCTCTCCGAAATACTCCACGTAGTTTTTCGAGGTTTCTACAAGCTTGAGATAGTGTAGCTGCGCCTGTGGCGCCAACGCATGAATGGCGGGTGAAAGTATATTCCAGATCTCCATGACAAAAATCTCGCATGAAGCCATCTTATCTCTCATGAAATCTACATCGAGATTCAGGTTTTTATGATCAACCTTATCTATAATCTCCGACTTTATAAGCTCACTCAGCACTTTCAGATCAATCACAAATCCAGTATCCGGATCAGGCGTGCCTTTCACCGTGACGATCAGTTCAAAATTATGACCGTGATAGTTGACATTGGCGCACGGTCCGAATACTTCCTGGTTCTTCTCAACTGTCCATGAAGGATTAAATAACCGGTGCGCCGCATTAAAATGTTCTTTCCTAGTAACGTAAACCATATTTCAACAAACCCTTAACCGTAGCCATCAGGGAAAGCCTGATGTGGCTTCCTCCCCAATAGCCGCAAAGGTAATTCATTCTCTCCATATCCCGAGCATTCTTTCCAGATGGTGATATTCGATACCAAAAAAAACTTTAGCATCCGTGATTTCTTTGCGTATTTCCTCTTTCCGGATATCTTTCACGGTCGATTTCAGTGCGGTAATCATGACATTCTTAGGTGTGTGAACATCCGAAATAAATTCGAACACTTTCGTCTTATATCCGTACAGTTCTAAAATAAGCGCCCGGATACCATCGGTAACCATTTCAGCCTGACGCTCCATAAAAATGCCGTGTCCGGTCAAAAAATTGACGTTGTTATGAACTTTGCTCTTTTCCATTTCTCTTCGAATCTGCTTGTGACAGCAAGGCGCCACCACGATGAGCTCTGCCCCCGTTGTAATCCCCTTATAAATCGCATCGTCCGTTGCTGTATCACAAGCGTGAAGTGCAATCATAATATCGGTATGCGCGCGTTCATAGTCCCCGATCGTCCCCTCCTCAAACCGGAGCGACCGGAAACCTGACTTATCCGCAATCTCATTACAAAGATGAACCAGGTCTTTTCTGAACTCCACTCCGGTCACCTCTGTGTTTACCTGCAATACATTCACCAGGTAATCATAAAGTGCAAATGTAAGATACCCCTTTCCGGACCCCATATCCGTCACCTGTAATACATCTCTCGGAGCAAGCTCTCTAACTATAGTGCTTAAAAGCTCGACATAATGATTAATCTGACGATACTTATCCTGCGCATTCTTGTAGACATTTCCTGAGCTATCAGTGATTTTCAAGGCATTCAGATAGGGTTTATCTTTGGGGGGAGATAAGCCGTTGCTTCTCTTTGTTATGAGAAAGATCATTTGCCCCCTGCTTTGTTGCAGCCGTCACGATGGCCGATCCCGTCAGCTTGCCGG
>CAZAVR010000517.1:0-3331 GCA_964488435.1 uncultured Cytophagales bacterium
GCATGTACTTTTTTCAGAATGTAGTTCCGTCTACGAATCTGGCCTGGGAGAGTATTGAAACTACGAATGGAGGAGTTGACCTCTCATTATTTAAGAACAAGCTGAGTATTTCCTACGACTACTATGTCAAATTCAACAGGAATATGCTTGTTCCTCAGCAATTGCCCGTCGTTTTTGGCGTCGCTACACCACGTATTAATGGTGGCGAGTTAAAGTCGTGGGGCTGGGAGCTTGATATCAATTACAGAAATAAAATTGGCGAACGTCTGAACTACAATATCGGATTGAACCTGTCTGACAACAATAACAGGCTCGTTAAATACGCCGGACAACGCGTGGTGGATGCGGCGATCATCAATATTCTGGAAGGCTATCCCCTGAAATCTATTTGGGGTTTTGAAACTGCCGGGTATTTTCAGCAGCAGTCTGAAGTGGCAGACTGGGCATTTCAGGATCCGCTTACCGGGGTAGGTGATGTCAAGTATGTGGACAGGGACGGAGACAAGCGGATCAGCATAGGTGCGGGTACGCCTGATAACCCGGGAGACCTTGTATTTCTGGGAACTGACCAGCCTCGGTACACTTACGGTATCAACGGAGGTCTTTCATGGAACGGCATTGATTTTTCTTTCCTGTTTCAGGGTGTAGGTTCCAGGACCATGTACCCTAACAATGGGTTTATTAATCCGCAGGATGCTGCATGGAACCAGCCGATGAGTTATCAGATGGACTACTGGACGGAAAATAACAGAAATGCTACTTTTCCGCGCCCCTACCTTGGTGGAGGTCATAATTACAGAAGGTCGGACAAATGGATTATCAACGGAAGATATATACGGCTTAAAAATATTCAGATCGGCTACAGTCTGCCTCAGAGTTTGACAAGTAAGGTGAAAGTATCAAGGGTTAGGGTATTTGTGACAGGTCAGGATTTATTCACATTCAGTGGACTGGGTATTTACAAAGGGTCATTCAGCCCCGAGTTTAACAACAATACCAGCTTCCAGTATCCGATGTATGCCAATGCTTCATTTGGATTGAATGTTACTTTCTGATCAGATTGTGGAATTGGTTTAACCAAACTTAATTAGCAGACAATGAAAAAATTTAAATACATTTTTTTTCTTTTGGTACTGTCCGCCTGTGACATCGAGCGGTTACCGGAAGACGCCCTGAGCGACGCTTCATTTTGGAAGAGCGAAAACGATTTGAAGGCAGCCGCTAACTACCTGTATACATTCCTGCCCACGCATGGCGGAGATCAATACGACAACTGGTCTGATGATGGATTCGCAGTGCTTGCAAATGATGTAAGTTCAGGAACCCGACTTGTGCCGGCTACTTCCCTTCCATTTGCTACTCCCTATCAACTGATACGCGCAGCGAATAATATTATCGAAAAGGCGGCTATCGCGCTGGAGGCCGGTGTACCAGCTGCAACTGTTGATATTTATGTGGGAGAGGCCCGTTTTTTCAGAGCCTGGGGGCACTTCCAATTGGTTCAGAAGTTTGGAGATACACCGCTGGTGCTGACTACACTTACCGAAACTTCACCGGAACTATGGGGGCCGAGAACGCCCAGAGATCAGGTGATCACCGCTGTATATGAAGATCTGGATTTTGCAGCAGAAAAGGTTCCTACTCACACCGTGAGAGGTACAGCTAATTTTGGGAGAATTACCAAAACTGCCGCTCAGGCCTTTAAAGCCAGAGTAGGCCTTTTTGAGGGAACCAGGGCAAAATATCATGGCTATGGCGACCCGCAGAAGCACCTCAATATAGCAGCTGCTGCGGCCAAAGAGGTTATCGATAGCAAGCAGCATAGCCTCTTTTCGAATTATTTTAATCTGTTTCAGTATGCAGGAGAGGGATTTGGAAATAAGGAGAATATTCTGGTCCGCCAGTACGGTAATAGCATCACTGACAATGCAATTAGTCATAACACCGGTGTCATCATTAATGGAAGCACCAATATGACCAAAGCACTTGTGGATGCCTTCCTCATGGCAGACGGGTTACCGCAGGATAAATCTCCTCTGTATGTTGCGCCGACAAAATTCACAGAGTATTTCACCAACCGCGATCCACGTTTTTCAATGTCAATTATGAAAGAAGGGGATCCTTACAGTGCTACAGCTAACTTTACTTTTCCGCAGCTTATCTATCATACGACCGGTTTCTGTTACCGGAAGTTTGTAGCCGATCTGAATATTTTTAAGCCGTATATATCTTCCGTTGACAACATATCTTTCATTGATTTGCCCATCCTCCGCTATGCAGAGGTATTACTAACCTATGCAGAAGCAAAGTATGAGCTTGCAGGAAGTATTTCCGATGACGATCTGAATCTTTCGCTGAATTTGGTGAGAGCACGTGCCGGCATGCCGGCACTGACCAATAGCTTTGTGACAGCAAATGGCCTAAATATGAAAGATGAAATTCGCCGTGAGCGCCGTGTGGAGTTTTCAATGGAGGGTCTTCGCTACTGGGATATCATCAGGTGGAAAACAGCCGAGATCGTCTTACCTCAGGAAGTACTTGGTACCTACTTTTTTGCGGGTGGTTTCGGTACATACAATCCTCCCAAAAATGACCAGAATTTTGTACGTGTTCAGACCAAGGAAACTCGCTTTTTTGATCCGGCAAAAGATTATCTGTGGCCATTACCCATTACTGAACTCGCTGTTAACAAACAGTTGACGCAAAACCCGGGTTGGAAATAATATACCGGTCTTTTTTCTCGCGGGGCTGCTTTTGGGTAGCCCCGTTTATTTTGAAAGTACCAACATTATATGCCATGCCATAAAAACATTGCAGCTTACCGGCTCTCGTGCAGGTAAGCTTTTTTTTGTGTAGCTCAGACACTTTATTTAGGTTAAATACCTAAAGGATAAGTACAATCAAAGGTTTTTGATCTTTATGGCAGTAAAACTCTATTTCAAACCCAGCGTTTTCCTTACCTGTCATGAACAAATCCATTTTCTCACTTTCTCTCCTGACCCTGCTAATTTGGGGTTGGGGTTTCCCGAAAAACACCTGCGCGCAACAAGCGGCTTATCCTAAACTGGTTTCCACGCGCGACATTCCCATCATCGCCTGGCACAGCATTCCGGATAACGAAACGAGTATTGCCAGATATAAGGAACTCCGCGAGTCAGGCATGAACTATTCCTCGTCTTCTCATCCGAATATTGCCGCTGTACAGAAAGCGTTGGATTGTGCGCAGAAAGCCGGTGTTAAAGTTATTTTTAGCTGCCCTGAATTAGCATCAGATCCGGAAGGAACAGTCCGGCGTTTTATGAAACATCCTGCGCTTGGCGGCTATTATTTA
>CAZAVR010000518.1:0-3313 GCA_964488435.1 uncultured Cytophagales bacterium
TGGCGATGAATGATGAAGAAACCGTGGCACTGATCGCCGGCGGACATAGTTTTGGCAAAACACACGGAGCGGCGCCGTCCGATCACGTGGGCAAAGAACCTGAAGCCGCCGGAATTGAGGCGCAGGGATTCGGATGGTCCAACAGCTATGGATCCGGGGCAGGGCCGGATGCGATTACCAGCGGTCTTGAGGTAACCTGGACCAAAACCCCCACGCAGTGGAGCAATAATTTCTTCGAGAATCTGTTCGAATTCGAGTGGGAGCTCACGAAAAGTCCCGGAGGGGCACATCAGTGGGTGGCAAAAAATGCCGGTGACATCATTCCTGATGCTTTCGACAGCAACAAAAAGCATGCGCCGACCATGCTTACAACAGACCTTACCCTGCGTCTTGACCCAGGTTTTGAGAAAATATCGCGACACTTCCTGGAAAATCCGGATGCTTTTGCTGATGCTTTTGCCAGGGCCTGGTTCAAACTGACACACCGTGACATGGGGCCGCGTACGCGATACCTTGGACCGGAAGTTCCGGAGGAGGAATTGTTGTGGCAGGATCCCATTCCGGCGGTGGATCACCCGCTAGTAGACGACAATGATATCGCTTCCCTGAAGTCGCAGATCCTGGCATCCGGACTGAGTATATCGGAATTGGTTTCAGCGGCATGGGCATCCGCTTCCACTTTCCGCGGTTCCGACAAACGCGGGGGGGCTAATGGCGCGAGAATCCGGTTGGCACCCCAGAAATACTGGCAGGCGAACAACCCGGCACGCCTGCAAAAGGTACTTGCCAAGCTGGAAAATATTCTTCAATCTTTCAACAGTGCACAGACTGCAGGCAAAAAAGTATCACTTGCGGATTTGATCATTCTGGCAGGAAATGCGGCCATCGAGAAAGCAGGTGCTGAAGCGGGGTATAATGTAACGGTTCCTTTCTCAGCGGGCCGAATGGATGCTTCGCAGGAGCAGACAGACATAGAGTCGATGGCACATCTTGAGCCAGCAGCGGATGGTTTTCGTAATTACCGCAAATCGAGGCTGAGCGCCTCAACTGAGGAATTTCTTATCGACAAGGCCCAGCTACTGACATTGACTTCGACGGAGATGACCGTACTTGTAGGAGGGTTGAGAGTTCTGGATACTAATTTCGATGGTTCAAAACACGGTGTTTTTACACATCGTCCGGGCAAACTGACCAACGACTTCTTTGTGAACCTGCTTGACATGCGCACGGCATGGAAAGCAACCGGTGACGACAAGGAAACGTATCTCGGCAGCGATCGTGCCACCGGGCAGCCGAAGTGGACTGCGACACGTGCAGATCTGGTATTCGGGTCCAATTCCGAACTGCGCTCCATCGCTGAGGTATACGGAAGCGCTGACGCGGAAGCGAAGTTTGTAAAGGACTTTGTTGCAGCCTGGGCCAAGGTTACCAACCTGGATCGGTTTGATCTGGCGTAACAGGATTTAGAATCAAATGACTACCAGAAGGGCAGCCTCAATTATCCGAGGCTGCCTTTTTTATGCAGATCATTCACGTCATGTCTCCATGCGGCCCGAAGGGGGGGCTTAGTCCGGGACGCACAGTCGAGATGACCCATCGCAAGTAACCTCCTTTTTACATAACAATGTTTCTACAAAATATAAATTATCCAATTTCTTTAAAGAATTGGGAATTATTAACAAATTTCATTTGCGGATAAAATTAACTTTTCTATAGATTTGCTGGCAAATGAAAGGACTCTTCAGAAATTATTTATTTCTGCCGCTGCTGATCCTTCTGGGCGGGCTTTACCACGTATCTCCACACGTGGCAGGCAAAGATCTTTTAAAAAGCCCCCTTGAGACGCATTTCTCTTCTGAACATGCAGAAAAGCATAATTTCTTCGATAATGACTACCATCATCATAGGAATGAGGCTGCCGATTATGAGCTTGTTGAGCAAAACCAAGTCTTAAAAAAAGATTGGGTAGATAAGGTTCCTTTAGAAGTCTTCGCGCTCAAAAAATATTCTTATTCCCTTTTTAGCCTGCTGAGCAGACGTTTATCTTTGGATAAACCCGTGATAGCATTCCCCTTTGGCGATACCATTTACCTGGCCATTTGCGTCTTGCGCTTGTGAAATAATTAGCGGGGGCTAATTGCCTTTTTTTTATTTTACGTGCCATAGTAAAAGCAGGACTTTCTGCGGGCTTTTACTCCAGGGTACATGTATTCATTCTATCTCATTGAATTTTATGTTGAAGTATATTCTCACACTTACGAGTGTGACCGTCGTATGTATAAGTACGATGATGACAAGCTGTGAATCTCACAAAGAACACAAGGAAGAGGAAAAGGAGTTTGTGGTTACAACGCCTATGTTAGCGGATACCACCGTTACCAAAGACTACGTATGCCAGATCCGTTCAATCAGTCATATTGAGCTGAGGGCCCAGGAAAAAGGCTATCTGCAAAAGATATATGTCGATGAGGGGCAGCATGTCAGACAAGGTCAGCTGCTTTTTAAGATCATGCCCAATCTTTACGAAGCCGAAGTCCAGAAGGCAGAAGCAGAAGCGGAATACGCCGAGATTGAAATGAAAAATACCAAAACTTTGGTGGAAAGCGATGTGGTGTCTCCCAATGAACTGGCCATGGCCAAGGCCAAATACAATAAGGCCAGGGCGGATCTGGACCTGATGAAAGCTCACCTGGCGTTTACAGAGATCCGGGCGCCGTTCAACGGGATTCTGAACAGCTTCAAAGTGCGGCTGGGGAGTTTTATTGAAGAGGGCGAGTTATTGACCGAACTTTCCGACAACAGTAAAATGTGGGTCTATTTCAATGTTCCTGAGACAGAATACCTGGCACTGATGGACAAAAACAACAAGAATATCCTGCAGCACGTCAGGCTGAAGCTGGCCAACGGAGGGTTGTTCGACCATACCGGAATCGTGGAAACCATTGAGGCCGACTTTGACAGCGAAACGGGTAATATTCCGTTCCGGGCCACTTTCCCCAACCCGCAAGGGCTTCTCAGGTTTGGCCAGACAGGAAGTATCGTGATCACCACGCCCATGCACAATGCCATTATTATCCCTCAGAAAGCCACATTCGAAGTGCTGGAAAAACGCTACGTATTTGTAGTAGACAAAGAAGACAGGGTGCATGCCCGTGAGATCGCCGTGGGTGCTGAGCTTCCGCATTTATACGCAGTTATTTCCGGGTTGAGCAAAGACGAGAGAATCCTGCTGGAGGGGGTGCGTCTGGTAAAGGAGAACGAGAAGATCAGGTTCAAAACACTGGAAGCTGCTAAGGTGATGTCCAATTTAAGC
>CAZAVR010000519.1:0-3292 GCA_964488435.1 uncultured Cytophagales bacterium
GCTCCAAAGGAAATAGAGAAATTCCTCAAACTGGGCGCCTGCGTCATAGGGGAAGTGAAATTCGGTCTGGATTGCGACTCTGCTCCCATGCAAAAGCTCTACCAACTGGCCCAGGAGTACAACGTACCCATCCTGCTTCACTGGCAATTTCAGATGTTTACCTACGGATACGACCGCTTCTATAAAATGCTGGAAAAATATCCCAAAACCAACTTCATCGGTCATGCGCAATCCTGGTGGGCCAACATAGATAAAAACCACAAGGACCAGGCAGTGCTTTATCCGAGAGGGAAAGTAACACCCGGTGGATTGACCGATAAGCTGATGAGCGATTACCCGAATATGTATGGTGATCTTTCCGCAGGATCAGGCCTCAACTCTATGACGCGTGATGAGGAGCATGCCAAAGAATTCCTAAAGCGTCACCAGGATAAATTATTGTACGGAAGTGACTGTGCCGACCATGTCAGCACGCCTGAAGACTGCCAGGGATATCAAACCGTGCAAGCCGTTAAAAGGCTTTCTCCAAGCAAATCCATTGAACGCAAAATCCTGTATTCGAACTCCAAAAAATTATTCCGATTGTAAGCCCTTATTTGAATACTGAAACAGTAAAAGTGTACCATTAAACTATTGTCAGCTTTGCTTACAGCTAAAAAAATTTACTCCGGCTTCGAAAAAGCCCATGACACTTATAACGCCATATCAGCAGCCAGCGATGGCAAAATTTATTATGTCCTCTCTTCAGAGACTTACGAAGTAGGGGGAAAAATGTATGTATACGATCCAGCGACAGGCCAGACAACTTTTTTGGCAGACCTGACCGAAATATGCGGAGAAAAAGACGCAAAAGCTATCCCTCAGGGAAAGAGCCATGTACGTTTTTTTGAGCGAAACGGAAAATTATATTTCTCAACCCATGTCGGCTACTATGAACTGATCGATGGCATGGACCGTCTGCCCGTAAACGCCCCTGAAGGCTATAAACTTTACCCGGGCGGCCACGTACTCTCGTATGATCTCAGCACCGGCGCTTTTGAAGACCTGGCTACCATCCCCGGCGGAGAGGGTATGGTATCCATGACCATGGATCGCCGGCGCGGCCATATTTATGGTATTTCATGGCCTACCGGAAGATTTATTCATTACGATACTGAAAATAATATCCTGCGCGACCTGGGCAAAATCTCCGGCAACGGTGAGGCGGGAACGCCGGGCAGTGATTTCCGTACACTATGCCGCTCGCTACTCGTAGATCCCGATACAGGATCCGTCTATTTTTCTGTTTCGGAAGGCGACATATTTACTTATCACCCGGAGACCCAGGTTCTCGAAACACTTAAAGACGTAGACCTGCGCCTGGATTATTTCGGCAAATTTGATTTCACACGCCCCGGCAACATGAGCTACAACTGGCGTAAAATATTCTGGTATCCGAAAGAAAATGCCGCTTACGGTGTGCATGGCAATTCAGGGTATCTGTTCCGTTTTGATCCGCGCGGACAAAAAATCGAAATCGTCGATCGCATCACGTCAGAACCTTCCAGAAAAAGCGGAATGGGCGACCAATTCAGTTATGGTTACCTGGGCTTTATACTTGGTCCCGATAACGAAACGATCTATTATCTGACAGGCGGTCCCATTTACGAAAATGGCAAACGCGTGAAAGGATCAGACCAGATTGCCAAAGGAGCAGCCAGAGGACTGGAAAATCTGCACCTGGTTACCTTTCACATCCCGGAGAATAAATACACAGACCACGGCCCCGTTTTCTACGAAGATGGTACCGTACCTACCTACGTCAATTCGATTGCCGTAGGCAAAGACGGAAAAGTGTACACCCTGGCCAGGTTCGAGCAGGATGGCAAACTGATAGAGGACCTTATCATCATTGACAATCCGTTTCAGAAATAAACCCAGCGGTTAACACCGTCAGTAAAAAAACCTGACCATGTCCAGAACAATTAAAAAATACAAATTTGGCATTCCACTTCTTCTTGCCGCCCTGCTTGCGGGATCCATCAGTCTGACGGTTCCCCGTGACGAGGTCTACAGAACAACTTCCATGGAATTTTTCAGTGACTCTGCGCGCTTGAAAAAAGCCCTGGCCAGTTTCAGGCTCGAGCCGGGCCTTAGCATTGAATTGGTCGCCGCTGAACCACAGGTGATTGACCCGGTCGCTTTCGTCTTTGATGAAAATCAGCACATGTACGTCGTGGAAGACCGGGGTTACCCCGATCCAATCGACGGATCCGAAGCCCCCGCCATAGGGCGGATCGCTTTGCTGAAAGATACCGACGGAGACGGTCGCTACGACAAACGAACCGAATTCGTGACCGACCTCACCTACCCCAATGGGATCCTTCCCTGGAAAGGCGGTGTATTTGTTACCTGTGCTCCCCATATTTATTATTTTAAAGACAATGACGGGGACGGTATTGCAGATCAGAAAGACATCGTCCTGACCGGGTTTAACTCTAACCAGACCGCCCAGATCAGGGTAAGTCACCCTATCCTCGGCCTTGACGGCTGGATATATGTTACCAGCGGTCTGAACAACGGAAACATTACCTCTCCGAAGCACCCTGAACGGCCCGCAGTAGCCTTTAAATCGGCCGACGGAAGATTTAACCCTGAGACTTTGGAGTTCCAGAGTACCGGCGGAAGGAGTCAGTTCGGGCTGGCTTTTGACCCCTTCGGACGGAGATTCGGGACCTCCAACCGGCACCCGGTGCAACAGATGATGCTGGAGCCCTGGTACCTGAGACGTAACCCGCTTCTCCCTTTTTCTGAAACCTATCAGAATGTTTCAAAAGTGGAAGCCGAAGCAGTAGTATATCCCATCAGCGGAGCGGTGACCACTGCCGAATTTATCCCCAAACTGATGGGATTGTCGCACACCGGAACGTTTACATCTGCCTGCGGATTGTTGATTTACAACGGATCCGCTCTCACCCCTGCTCACAAAGGCAACGCCTTCATCTGCGAACCGGCTCAGAACCTCGTTCAACGCCAGATAATGACCCCTCAGGGTGCTTCTTTTACTTCTGCACTACCGTACAAAGGCAAGGAATTCCTGGCCTCAACAGACGAATGGTTCCGACCTGTATTTCTGAACCATGGTCCGGACGGAGCACTTTACGTTGCCGATATGCACAGGAAAGTGATCGACCACCCCTCCTATGTTCCTGAAGATGCCCGCGGAGGACTGGATTTTGAAAGCGGCAAAAGTGACGGACGCATCTACAAGATTGTTAAAAGAGACTTCAAGGGCAAACCTGTGGTTTCAGGC
>CAZAVR010000520.1:0-3291 GCA_964488435.1 uncultured Cytophagales bacterium
TTTCAACGGGTGCGTGGCAGAGTACAAACGTGGTATTACCGGAAAATGGGAAAAACTCCGGTGGCGTAAGCATGGGGTGTGTAGAATATTGCTTGTTATTCTTATTTTTTTATTTTATCTTTGCGGCTGTTTTATCTTAAATTTATTAACATCTGTTGTTACAATTATGTATTTAACCACGGAAAAGAAGAGAGAAATCTTTGAAAACAAAGGTTTTAAAAGATCAGGTGAAGACACCGGATCTCCTGAATCTCAAATTGCACTTTTTACATTTCGTATCAATCACCTCACAGAGCATCTCAAAACGCACAAGAAGGACAATGGTTCTCGCCTTGGCTTGCTGAAGCTGGTAGGAAAGCGTCGTCGTCTTTTGGATTATTTGCATAAAACAGAGATCAGCCGCTATCGTTCTATCATCGCTGAATTAGGGTTACGTAAGTAGAAAATTTTAGATAAGGGATTTTGCAATAAAATCCCTTATTTTTTTATTAAATATCCGCGACCATTTTATACATTTCGAATATTCTCTTTTTTTTCAATCAACATCAATATATTTTTCAGCTAAACTTCTTTTAATATCAAACGCCGGAAAAGGTTCGGCTTTGGCGGTCTAAAAGCGGTCATTATCAAAGAACATTATGCAATTTAACATCGTTACCAAGACCATCAGCCTGCCTGATGGCAGAACAATCACCATAGAAACTGGGAAATTAGCAAAACAGGCTGACGGATCGGTGGTTGTTCGCATGGGTGATACCATGCTATTGGCCACAGTGGTGGCTTCCAGGGCAGTCAGGGAAGGCGTTGATTTCTTACCCTTATCTGTTGACTATCAGGAGAAATTTGCTTCGGCCGGCCGGATACCAGGTAGTTTCATGCGCAGAGAAGGACGACTTTCTGACAGCGAGGTGTTGGTCAGCCGTCTGGTTGACAGGGCACTTCGTCCGATGTTCCCTTCTGATTATCACGGTGACACCCAAATTAATATTTATCTGATTTCGGCTGATGCAGACGCGTTGCCGGATGCACTTGCAGCACTGGCTGCTACAGCAGCGCTCCTGGCTTCTGATATACCGTTTTATACCGCAGTATCGGAAGTAAGAGTGGCCAAAATAGATGGGGAGTATGTCATAAACCCCAAATCCTCGGATCTTCAGCGAGCAACGCTCGAACTGATGGTTGGCGGTACGCTCAGTGACATTTGTATGGTTGAAGGAGAAATGAACGAGGCGTCTGAAGAGGAAGTGGTGGAAGCTTTGAAGCTTGCTCATGAGGTGATTAAAACGCAGTGTGTCGCACTGAAAGAGTTTGAGACTGCAGTGGGCAATGTTGAGAAAAGAGCTTACCCGGGTGATCCTTCTGACGAACTGCTGGAAGAGCGTGTACGCAGCTTCTGCTACGACAAAATATATGCCATAGCCAGTTCTGGAACCGCCAATAAACAACTCAGAAAAGAAGGAGCGGAAGCTGTTCTCCAGGATTTTCTGGCCACCATAGGGGAGGATGAGGTCGTGGATATGGGTCTTGTTAAGCGTTATTTTCACGACCTGGAATATGAAGCCTCCAGACGTCTTGTGCTTGACGAGCGGAAGCGGTTGGACGGCAGAAAACTAGATCAGGTCCGGTCGATCGCATGTGAGGTAGATTTCCTGCCTCGTGCACACGGTTCGGCACTTTTTACCCGAGGAGAAACTCAGTCGCTGACTACCGTCACGCTGGGCACTAAAATGGACGAGCAAATTGTAGACAGTGCCCTCAATTTCGGATATAACAAATTTTTATTGCACTATAACTTCCCTGGCTTTTCGACGGGAGAAGTGAAGCCTAACCGTTCTCCTGGTCGCCGCGAAGTGGGTCACGGTAATCTTGCTTTACGTGCACTGAAGAAGGTTTTGCCGGCCGAGGGTGAAAATCCCTACACCATTCGGATCGTTTCGGATATCCTTGAGTCAAACGGGTCATCTTCTATGGCCACTGTTTGCGCAGGTTCCCTTGCGCTGATGGATTCAGGGTTAAAAGTAAAAGCACCCGTCTCAGGTATCGCAATGGGTCTTATATCGGATCCCGTAACCGGGCAGTACGCTATTTTGTCGGATATATTAGGTGATGAGGATCATCTTGGTGATATGGACTTCAAAGTAACAGGTACAGCTAACGGGATCACGGCATGTCAGATGGACATCAAAGTGGACGGGCTGTCGTTTGAAGTGTTGACAGAGGCACTCCAGCAGGCCAGAGCCGGTCGGTTGCATATTCTGAACGAGATGAATAAGGCTATCACCGAGCCCAGAGCTGACCTCAAGCCACATACGCCGCGCGCGATTGTGATCAAAATTGATCGTGAGCAAATTGGTGCCGTAATCGGGCCTGGAGGTAAGATTGTGCAGGATATACAGAAGGTGAGCGGTGCTACTGTGACTATCGAAGAAAAAGATAATGCAGGTTTTGTGAGTATATTTTCTGCCAATAAGGAATCTATGGATATAGCGGTGTCCAGGATCAAAGGAATAGTGGCCGTAGCGGAGGTTGGAGAAGAGTATGTAGGGAAAGTGAAAACCATCATGCCATTTGGTGCTTTCGTAGAATTCCTGCCTGGTAAAGATGGCTTGCTTCACATCTCAGAAATCAAGTGGGAAAGACTTGAAACGATGGACGGTGTATTGGAAGTAGGTGAGGAAGTGAAGGTGAAACTGGTTGACATTGACAAGAAGACAGGCAAATACCGGTTGTCACGGAAGGTATTACTTCCTAAGCCAGAAACTAAAAACGCTTAGGCGATCGTTTACAATTGAAACGCGCCGGTATAGGGACATTTCTCCTTGTAGGAAAGCAGATTTCAGTTGGTCATAATGTCACTAAAAACAGGTACATGAAATGAGTCAGGATCAATAAGCATACAAGCAGTGCAGAGTTATTTCTGGCTGATTTCATGTGACTTAAAAAGCAAAATAAGGAATAAACACATGAAATCATTTGTATGTAACAAGCGTTATATACTGTGTAATTCACATAATATTATAAATGAGACAGCTTAAAATCAGCAAGCAGATTACCAATAGAGAGAGTCAATCTCTGGATAAGTATCTGCAGGAAATCGGGAAAGTGGATCTGTTGACACCTGATGAGGAAGTTATTCTGGCACAGAAAATCAGAGATGGGGATCAGCTTTCGCTCGAAAGGCTAACCAAAGCCAATCTTCGTTTTGTGGTTTCTGTAGCTAAGCAATATCAGAATCAGGGTTTGTCTCTGGGAGATCTGATCAACGAGGGCAATCTGGGGCTGATCAAAGCT
>CAZAVR010000521.1:0-3287 GCA_964488435.1 uncultured Cytophagales bacterium
AATCAATCCGGGGGTGTGACCTGTTTTTGATACAATCAACGTTTCCACCCGCCGACAATCTGCTGGAGCTATGTCTGATGGTTGACGCAGCCCGACGGGCCTCGGCGCATTATGTCACTGCGGTGATTCCATACTTCGGCTACGCCCGTCAGGACAGAAAAGACAAACCCAGGGTGGCTATCGCCGCCAAACTGGTCGCCAATTTACTCTCCGCTTCCGGCGTAGACAGATTGATCACAATTGACTTACATGCAGGACAGATTCAGGGCTTTTTCGATTTCCCGGTGGAAACGTTGATTGTATCAAAAACAGGTCACACCCCCGGATTGATTCCTCAAAGCTCGGCGACAATTCGCCGTCACTGAATTTTCTCAGTGTGTAACCACCCAGTTCTTTCCCAAAGGATTTGGCGATGTCTTTTGCCAGGTAATCCGACTGGGTGCCGGAAAATATTTTTACAGTGTTGTTCGAACTCATGCCGTGCAGAAAATTTGCGCAAAAATAATGAAAATCAGTGTACTTTGTTGCCTTTAATTAAAATAAATGAATAAACACGCACACACAACAGCCCGGAAAGTATTCCTACCATGGCTCCTGCAATGATATCAGAGGGATAATGAACCCCCGCATAAATTCTGGAGTAGGAGTAGATCAAAGCCCATAAGAAGAGCAAATTTACACCTTTTAATCTGCCATAAAGCAAAAGTCCTGCAGAAGTGGCCAATGCAAAGGAGGTGGATGCATGCGAGGAGGAGAAGCCGTATTTTCCCCCACATCCCGAAATAGTATGTACCAGATGACCGATTATGGGGTCGTGACAAGGACGCGGGCGCATGAAAAGAGGCTTCATGATGCCTGAGGCAATGAAATCTGCAAGGCCTGCGGCAGCGATCAGCGTAAGTATAATATAGATGGACGAGCGGCCAAAGACTTTTATGATGTGTACCAGCAGTCCCAGATACAAAGGAATCCACGTATACTTGTTGGTTATCCAGTACATAACCACATCCCAGTGGCCGTTGTGAAGGCTGTTGAGTCCCAGGAACAGCTGCTGGTCAGTGTTGATCAAGCTTTCCATGTTTCTTCATGAGTAATGGCCATTAGTAGCCCAGGATTTCTCTGACACTTTGCATGGTTTGTCCCGCAATCTCACGCGCACGTTTTTCGCCTTCAAGAAGTTTGTTTTCCAGTTCTGCCGGATTTTCCTGGTAGTAATTGAAAATTCTCCTTGGCTCGGAAAATTGATCCAGTATGGCCTCAAAAAGAGCCTGTTTGGCATTTCCGTATCCATATCCGCCATTGAGATAGCGTTGACGCATGTCGTCGATCTGACCTTGCGTAGCTATCAGTGAAAACAATTGAAATGTTACGTCAGTGTCGGGCTCTTTGGGAGCCTCAAGCGGCGTGGAATCTGAAACTATTTTCATCACTACTTTACGGAGTTCTTTTTCAGGCAGAAAAAGATTGATATAGTTGTGATAGGACTTGCTCATTTTCTGTCCGTCTATTCCGGGAATAGTCATCAGCCGTTCATCTATCCGCGACTCAGGGATGACGAATATCTCTTTTCCGGCTGATTTATTGAAAGCGGTCGCAATATCCCTCGTGATTTCGAGATGCTGTTTCTGGTCTTTGCCTACCGGTACTATGTTGGCGTTATAAAGCAGGATATCGGCGGTCATAAGGACTGGGTAGACAAAAAGCCCTGCATTTACGTCTGACAGTTTTTGAGATTTATCTTTGAAAGAATGGGCGTTGGCAAGCATTGGAAACGGCGTGTAACAGTTGAGATACCACGCCAGTTCCGTATGCTCACGGACTCTTGATTGTCTCCAGAACACGCTTCTACTGGTATCCAAACCGAAAGCAAGCCAGGTGGCGGCGACTGCATTTACATAAGATTCGCGCAGTTTGCCGTCTTTGATGGTGGTTAGAGAATGGAGGTCAGCAATAAAGAAGAACGACTCGTTGCCGGGTTTTTCGGATAAGGCAATAGCCGGTTGGATAGCTCCAAGAATATTTCCGAGATGGGGTAGTCCGCTGCTTTGTATTCCGGTAAGGATTCGTGCCATTAATAAGGTTGATGTTTAAGATATATTTCGGCGTGTTTCCAACACGATTTTAGCGAAAAAATGCGCTACTTGAATGCAAAATTCGATAAATTGGATCGAAAATTACTAGTATACTTCATAAATATTCGAATCCTAAAGCTATAATCACTTATGCTTCAGCCGGAAACTATGGCTTTTCTCCGTGAACTGGCGGGTAACAACAACCGCGAGTGGTTCCAGAACAACAGGCCGCGCTACGATGCGGCAAAAAAGGATTTTGAGATGTTGGTGGCAGAGATTCTGCCCAGGCTGGGGGCTGTCATGGATATAGGGAATACACAGGTGAAGGATTGCGTTTTCAGGATCAACAGGGACGTCCGTTTTTCGAAGGATAAGTCTCCTTACAAAACGCATTTAAGTGCCGGTCTCGGGAAAGGAGGGCGTAAATCGGGCAGGATAGATTTTTATCTGCATATCCAGCCCGATGGCGAGTCATTTCTCGGCGGTGGAATGTGGGAGACGCTTCCTGAAAGGCTGGCCAAGTACCGACAGGAGGTGGACTACAACGCAGGGGAACTGAAGCGGATTATTGAGGACAAAGCTTTTCGCCAATTTTACCCCGAAATTTGGGGAGAGATCATGAAAACAGTGCCCAAGGGATATCCTAAGGACCATCCGGAGATAGAGCTTCTTCGTCGAAAACAACTTTTTTTTATGCACAAATTTCCTGATAAGGAACTTCATTCTCCTGCGCTTGTTGATACTATCATGGAGGGGATCGTTTTACTGAAACCTTTCTGTGACATGTTGAACTACGTCTTTTTTGACGAAGGCGAAGCGGAGGATTTGTGAGGTTGGGCGTTCGCTTCCGGTTATTTATTAAATAAAGTCCATGCAATTTTCCCATTTACACTGCCATACCCAATTTTCGCTGCTTGACGGAGCAGCAGATATAAAAAAACTGTTCAAGAAGGCCAAGGCCGATAACATGCCGGCTATGGCGATAACCGATCATGGTAACATGTTCGGGGTTTTCCAGTTTGTTGCGGAGGGTAACAAGCAAGGGGTGAAGCCCATCGTCGGTTGTGAATTTTACGTGGTGGAGGACATGACCAAGCGTCAGTTTACCAAAGAGCAAAAGGACGTAAGATGCCATCAGCTGTTACTTGCAAAAGACGCAGAAGGTTATCGGAACCTGGTGAAGTTGTGTTCGCTGGGCTTTATGGAGGGGATGTA
>CAZAVR010000522.1:0-3287 GCA_964488435.1 uncultured Cytophagales bacterium
TGAGTTATCCACATAAAAGCACCCGAAATCCCGAAAATCAGCAGGCAAAATGAGTTTTCAACACATGAATGAATATACATTAACCATTTTTTGCCCGTAACGTGACTGACTATACATATTTACAAGACTGTTTATACAATAATGATGTATGCATATACATTATCGCGTGACAGAATATACATTAATGCATGAATAAGTATACTTTTAGTCTCTCGTAATTGTCTTATATTCAAACAATTAATCCCCAAAAATCGGTTCCTAAAAAAATAACAAAATAAATAAACCTTATATATAAAATATTATAAAAAATAAGGATTGATTTTTATTTTTTATTTTGTTTTTACTTTTTCCAGATGCATCAGAAACCGAATATATTTTTTACTAAAATCAATAGCATTCCGCAAGGGGAGAACAGGAGAAAATAACGGTTAAAAAAAATAGTGTCTCCCGGACATGAATGAATATACATTTTGGATGACCTGTTATACATTCCGGGAGGGAGGGTTCAGGCACCTGGTGCATCCGGGAATTTTTTGGATCAAGTTTAAACTTTTTGGTAGTAATCAAATTGGAAGGATGGTTAAAGACCGCGTTTTCCAAACCTGGGTTTAACTACAGCGACCTGCGTCTACTGGAAAAAAATATAATAATAGCTTTTCTTGGAATTTTCAGAAGAAAGACGTAACTTTCAAGGATAGACCCGGCATTCAAAGTGAGGATGGATGTCCTTATCCATCCATTATCGCGAAATTAAATGTAGGTTTGCAAGAGAGGCTGCGAAACGAGTACTTCACGAAAAGGAATATTTTCCTGGTAGGACTGTGCGCAAAAGCCGCTTCGGGTGAAAGGAAATGCCGTCGCTTAATGTTTGTGCTCATTAATGACTGGGGTATATCAAAAGTTTAAATACTTTTAGTCTATAGAATTTGTATACTAAAAGTTTTCTTCTACATTTGCATCGAAAGAGTGTTCGGCATGAAATGTTCGGCGGTTTTGACATCATAAATCAGCAAGCTTGTATTGCAGAGACATAAGAACCACTGCAATAGAAAAAGAATAAAAACTAAATAGTATTAAAATGATAGCACAGAAAGCGTTTTCCCCTTCTTATCACTTCCGATGTTGACGGCAAAACCTCCTGCGGCAAAGTCGGAGGTAGGCAAAAAAAGGCCATCAAATACATGATAGCCTTTCAAATTAAACCTTGTTAAAAGAAACAGTATTCGATTGGCGTTGACTCCTGTTTCAGTCGATTAGTTTTAATCTTAGTAAATCTATGCAAATTTATCCAATTTCGGGTAAGGATGGGGAATATATTATGCCCATCCGGAAAAGACACTTCTTTGTTTTTCTCCCTTTTATCTTGTTTTTCTTATCCGCGGGGGAGGGTTTTGGTCAGGTAGAAACAAAACCGCTCGTCAATGCAACCCTGAGCGGTACAGTAGTAGATGACAGAACCAGGGAACCTTTGCCCGGAGCTACTGTTCAGCTGGAAGGTGTAACACACGCAACGCTGACGGATGTACAAGGGCGGTTTCATTTTGTTACAGGTCAAAAATTGCCGGTCACTGTTCTGGTAACTTACATAGGTTATGAAAAGACCAGGATTGTCGTGACTACATCGGAGGTAGTAGTTTCGCTTAAGGAAGACCTGAAGCTTCTCAATGAGGTGGTGGTTACGGGGTATTCTGTCCAGCAGCGTAAGAATTTCACTGGTGCTTCTTCAGGGGTATCGTCCAGACAGCTCGCCAACAGACCTGCACAAAGTTTCGATCAGCTCCTGGGTGGGCAGGCTTCGGGTGTGAGTATAGTACAACCCAGTGGTGTGTTGAATGCTACACCTGTATTTCGGATTCGTGGCATCAACTCTATTTCCTCTGGTATTTACCCGCTGATTGTGATTGACGGCATACCATCGTTTACAGGACAGCAAGGTGGTAATGTGGGAAATAATCCATTGTCTAATATCAACCCTAATGATATTGAATCGGTTGATATACTGAAAGATGCTTCTGCTACGGCCATTTACGGATCCAGGGCTGCAAATGGGGTGGTTGTGATCACGACAAAGAAGGGAAAGCCAGGGAAGGCCAGGGTAAGTTATGACAGTTGGGTGAATTTCAGTACACCTTTTAACCTTCCTGAATTGCTGGAGGCAGAAGAGTATGTAAAACTGAAAAACGAAGCGATGGTCAACTCCGGTAAGGAGCCTGGTTTTGCGTTGCAATATGCGACCGACGGACAGCTTGTCAATACGAACTGGTATGATGTAGCCTACAGAACGGGCGTTTCGCATGATCACAATGTGAGCTTTTCAGGAGCGTCGGAGAGTACCAATTACTTTATATCCGTGGCATATTCTAATCAGAATGGTATACTGAAGACAAATTCACTGGATAAGAAAACAGCCCGGCTAAACCTGGATCACAAGCTTTTCAGGAATGTTTCTGTGGGGACGCGATTCACCTATAACAATACTTTCGGACAAGGGCCGGCTTCCGGCTCTCTTCCCGGCCAATACATCGGAACGGATGCATTGAGCAGAATGACTTATATTCTGCCGCCCAATGTAGCCATTTACAATGAAGACGGATCTTACAATATACAGGACAGGCAGCGGGTAGGATACGGAGCCAACAACAGCAATGCAGCGAGTGCGGGCTATGTGGGCAATATCAACGCATATAATTTGAAGTTGATACTTGATCTGGACAAATATACCTCCGAGAGTAACTCGGCGGTGGGGGACGTATATGCTCAATGGGAGATCACCAACGGTTTGAAATTCAAAACCAGTTACGGAATAAACAAATTGTACATAGAAAACCTGAGTTTCCAGAACGGGATTCATGGGGATGCTGCCGCTGCGATCGGTTCGGCTACCAATACCAACCGGAGGATGTTCAGAACCAACTGGTCCAACACGCTTACTTATCAGAAGGATTTCGCAGAAAAGCATAATCTTCAGGTACTGGGTGGATATGAGGAAATTGTGACGACAGTAGACGCATGGGGAGCCACGCGTACAGGCCTCACAGATCCGTTCTTCACCAGTTATCAGGGTGGTTTTACCAATATTACACCGTCTGGAAATACACAGGGTCGTAATGGTTTCGTCTCTTATTTCTCTAACCTGAATTATAATTTTGACGATCGGTATCATTTCAGCTTCAGCTACAGGAAGGATGGTTATTCCGGACTTCCGGCAGGTAGCAAGTTCGGAGATTTTAGCGGGGCGTCTGTAGGTTGGACGCTTTCAGAAGAGAAATTCTACAACAACCTGGGTC
>CAZAVR010000523.1:0-3277 GCA_964488435.1 uncultured Cytophagales bacterium
ATTTTTCAAGTGTCTGATTTTTAATAAGATACAAATTTGTTGTACAGAATGCACGGATCCCGTTCTTTGTCGGTCATTCAGTATAAAGTGAATCAAGCGGAAAATTTCCCGCTTTTGGTTGAGGTTGGCTTTTTGGTAGGTCTCGTCCAGGTTGGAGAGGGTGGAAAGGGCTTTTTCGACCATGGATTCCAGGTAGACGGTAGTTGGGCGCAGACTAGTCGTTTCTATCATCCGTGCTTCCAGCGTCAGGAGTTGTTTATTGGAGAGATGTATCGTCAAGTTGCTTATTGATAAAAATGGTCTGATATCCCATTGTCGTCTTACTTTCAGAGTGACGATATAACCTCTGAAGAACATAATAGTCAAAACTTGACATTGTGCTGGTTAACCGGTACATTTGTGTGATGAAAGCGAAAGTCGAAAACGATTATCTTGCTTACGATGGAGATTTTTATCGTATTGAGTTTTACTACGATAAAAAAGGAATAAGTCAGTCCAAAGACTATGTGCAAGAGAAGCTTCAGGAACACGATATAAGGAAGTTTGTTCAGTTATTGATGATGATGGGCGATTTAGGACAAATCCGAAATAGGGAGAAATTCAGGAACGAAGGCGATAAGATATATGCTTTCAAGCCCCAGCCCCACCGGTTTTTATGTTTTTTCTTTGAAGGCAGGAGGATCATCATCACAAACGCGTTTATGAAGAAGCAGCAGAAGCTCCCTTCCGGCGAGAAGGAGAAAGCGATGAAATGTATGCAGGATTATCACGACAGAGTTAAAAAAGGGAACTATTATGGATCAGAACACAAAAAATAAATTTGGGTCAGTATTCCAACAATGGATTAACGAAGCCGATTTCGAAGTGAAACTGGATGAGGAACTTAAAGAGTTTTCCTTGTCGGAATTGCTTTTGGCCATCATGGAGGAAGATCAAAAAAGTGTCCGTAAACTTGCCGAAATGGCTGGCGTATCGCCAAGTTCCGTTCAAGATTTACGCAGCGGCAAGGCCAAGGATGTCAAGCTGAAAAATTTTCTAAACATTGTAGATGCCTGCGGTTATGGGGTGGAACTGGTAAAGGGAGAAAAGCGCATCCCGCTTCACTCTGCTTAGATCACCCCAACTATTCTCTCTAAATTCACCAAAAATCGGTTCGAAAACCGCCCGTATTTGGTGCTGATTATGAGAGAGTTATTACGACAGTTGTAGCTCTTTTTTTTGCACGGAATTTCGGTGGGCGACAGATCAATTTAAAAACTGGTGGTGTGCTTTTTTTAGCCACGAATTCCAACGGGTCGGACGACCTGATTTAGGTGTAAAACAAATTTTTCAAGTGTCTGATTTTTAATAAGATACAAATTTGTTGTACAGAATGCACGAATATTCATCAAAGTAAACCATTCCTGAATTATTGGCCTATTCTTACTTCACCACTTTCATCGTTCCGGACATGATTCTCCAATGCCCCGGGAAGGTGCACACGTAAGGATAATTACCAGGAGTTTCGGGTACCCTGAAGGTAAGCTCAAACTTCTCTTCAGGATTTAAGAGCGGCGTATTGTATAGTAGATCCGTGCTGTTGGGAACATAAGCAAGTTCGGCCGCATTTGGTCGTACGGCCATCTCGTCAGCCAGAGCACCTACTTTTTGAAGTGTGCCCGGCTTTAGAATCAATAAGTTATGCTGCATGTGGTCTGGGTTTTCGAAGATGATTTTAATGACTTCGCCGGCTTTAACAGTAAATTCCCTGACATCATATTTCATTTGACCCATAACTGCTTTGATCACTATTGACTTATCCGCTGTAAGCTGTTCCTTTACCTTTTCTTTTTCGGCTCCTTTTACTGCGATAAATTTTGCATTGTTAATGTTGCCGTCAAAGTTGAAATCCCTGGGGTAGTTGCCGACATTTGGAATAGGAGTGTCGCCACCGATGTACCAGGGCTTTTGGTTATGACCTAATCTGAGAATGGCGTTCGGTTGATCAGAAAATAGCCCTTTGGTTTTCCCTCCGGCTACTTCTTTACCGTTAATGCTTAATTTCATCACGCCTTCGCTTAGCAGAGCGGCTTTTACTTTAAAGTTGGCATCATTGATCTCCGGTGAGCTCAGAATCGTTTTTTCTCCGGCCTGGTTTACCTGAAAATAGACTTTTTTGTTATTGTACCATACACCAAACCCGTTTTCATTGTTTCCGTAAGAAGTGAGTACTCCTTCACCGGCTTTTTGAAGCGTTTCAACATCAGCCACAAAAGTTAATTCTTTGCCTGTAAAATCAGGAAGCTGCCTTCTGATCCATGTGGCTTTTGTTTCCAGTGACACTACTTCCATTTGTTCTCCCGCAACAATCCTTTCGGCCAGAGTCCCTTCCGTATCCGAGATATCCGGATGACCTGATACATGGTGATAGGCTTGCATAAATCCGCTTCTATGCGCGTGACCTGCTATCAGCAAAGAGAGGGAAATCCACTTGTCATCAACATTTTCTTTTACTTGGACTGCGTCAAAAACAGCTTGGCCGATAGCAGATGAAGGCTGAGCATCAGAGAGTGCCAGAAAGGCTGCAAGTCTCACTCTCAGGTCGGTGTCTCTCAAAACTCCTGATCGCAGTATTTGTTCGGCTATTTCCGGAATCTGTACCGGTAAAGTTTGTACAGCTGCTTTACGAACGCCCGGAGCGGGGTGTTTTAAAGCTTTAAGCGCAACAGCTAAACTCTTTTTGTCACTTCCGTCTAAAAGATCTAAGCCTTGTAAAGTCCACAAAGCGTGTAAAGCGGATCCGTTCGTATTTATTTCGTCTGTTGTCGTATTTTCTATTAATTTATGGAGTTCGGCAGCCCTGGTTTTGTCGCCTGACTCAACCAATAGTCGTTGCGCGGTCATTCTCCAGAACATGTTATCGGAGCGAAGTCCCTCTAAAGGATTGGCAGTTAAGTCATAGCTTTCGGACTTTTTGCCGTCTTTATAGACCAGGCGGTAAATGCGCCCTCTTTGGTTGTCTCTGAGCGGGTCTATGTAGGCATTTCCTTTGCCATTGTCAAAGCCTTGCGGAGTAGGATTGTGCTGAATGATAAAGTTATACCAATCCAGGATCCATAGCGAGCCATCAGGTCCTACTTTAGACTCTACGGGTCCAAACCAGTTGTCTGAGCTGGCTACCATGTTCCAGCCGTCGCTTTTTTCCTTAAAGCCGGCGCCGGCTTGTTCTAACACCTGCTTGTGCACCAGACGGCCGGTAGGTTCATTTACAAACGCTACCCGGTTCCAGTATTCTTTC
>CAZAVR010000524.1:0-3266 GCA_964488435.1 uncultured Cytophagales bacterium
GGGTCAAAACCTTCATCAACAAATGGAGTCCGTCTGGACCCGGTCATGCCGATAAATCTCTGCAGGAAGCAGGGAAAATTATCGGCATGATCGAAAGGATACTCATCTTTATTTTTATCCTTCAGGAACAATGGGAAGCCATCGGGTTTCTCATGGCGGCAAAGTCTGTATTCCGGTTTGGTGAATTGAAAACAGCCAATGACCGGAAACTGACGGAGTATATTCTCATAGGTACACTTGCCAGTTTTGGAAGTGCCGTGCTTATAGGTTTATGGGTCCAGAAGCTTATGGCCTGAGCTATTTCAGCAGGGAGTTGAGCGTATAGCAAACCAGTGGGTTGGCCAGGGGCTGCCCGTCCCCGCTAAACAAATTGTTCAGTTTTAGTTCATATATATAGCCAGGTTTTAATTCAGCCAGGCTGAGGCTTACCTTTTTCCCGTCTTCTGAAACACGGATAGCTGAAACCTTCACTTCGTGCAGATCTTTCTGTGTCGCATGGTCTACGTTTTCGTTGGCAGGCTTCTTTTTGTACTCATATTCATAAGCCTTTACCGTATAATTCAGCACGTTTGAAGCAGCCTGACGGTCGACTGTCTGGGTGAAAGTAATATCAAACCCGCTTCGGGTAAGGCTGAGCTTGAGGATGTCCATCGGAGGCCTGCCGGTATAGGTGATCCGCTGCAGGCCTTGCGAGCCAAGCCAGCCATGGGCAATTTGTCCTACCCAGAGACTGCCATCGGGAGCAAATGCAAGCCTGTTATTACCGACCCTTAATCCCTGATCATCGATGAAGGGGACACAGGCTCCCTGGAATTTTCCGTTTACTTTCTCAAGCATGACTCTTACAATACGCTTGCGGTTCATCTCGCCGACGAGAAGCTGACCATCAAACGGTCCGAATGTTCCACGCGTCGTATCCCAAACGGGTTGACTGGGAGAATTGGCGATGATACCTTGCGGGAACATCACTGCCGGCGGGGTACGCATGGCCTTTAATTCCTCTATCGGTAATTGAAAGGGGCTACCCTTATCCCAGCCCGGTTTCCAGGCAAGACTGGCCGGATGGCCATAAAAGTTTCCTTCTTCGACGTGTACGAGTGTACTGCTTTCCACCCAATCTCCCTGGTTATCGGTGACAAAAAGATTCCCTTCCAGGTCAACTCCTATCCCATTGGGTGAGCGGAGTCCTGATGCATAGGGAATGAGTTTCCCCTCCGGCGTTAGTTTCATCACCCAGCCTCTGTAAGGAACAATAGCGTACATCTGTTTACCTCCTGTTTCGCCGTCGCGACCGAGTGGATTGAGAGGGCCTCGGGGAGATGGTTGTATTTTTGCTCCATAAGAGGCAGTATTGAGGGCGAAATAGAGGCTTCCATCTTTCCCTTTTACCGGCCCGTAGTTAAATTCATGGTAGTTGCCTGACACGCCGAACGCATCCGTGATTTTTTCAAATACATCCGCCTCGCCATCTTTGTCTGTGTCTCTGAGCCTGGTAAGCTCAGGTCTTTGCATGACGATGATTTCGTAATTATTCACAATCATAAGACCCAACGGCTCATGAAGCCCTGATGCAAAAAGAGACCATTTCTTAGTAGCGGGTGTGTAGATCATGATTTCACCTCTGGAGAAACATGCGGCGAGCCGTCCGTCCGGGAAAAAGTCCAGGCCTCCTGTTTCCGCTTTAAGGCCTTCGGGGATAGGTATTTCCTCTATTTTGTAGGAAGCAGGTGACTGGCCTTTGATGTGAGCTATTCCGCAGAAGGTCAGTACCAGCAATATATATATGATAGGCATATCTGATGGTATCTAAATTAAAGTTTTGTTTTGGTCATGGTGATGGTAAACCGGGTCGCTTGCTTACCGGTAAGCAAAATTTGGTTACCTTCTTGTTTTCCGGTAGAGCAGCGGTATTGAATCCCGCTACCTTTATCGAAAACAAACCTTACAGACTCTGTGGCCTTGGGAATCCTGAAGGTCCTGACGAGACCATTACCTCCTGCAGCCGGATGAATCAGTTCGTATACATCAAGCCCGTTAAGAGTGTAATGGAACTCCGGATATTTCCTGACCAGACTATACCCTTTGTAATCAACCTCCGGAGATTGCTGTAGATTACCTATTCTGAAAGGAAAAGAGGTGGTGTCGTGATAGAAAATATTTCCTTTTATTTTTGAATAGGCATTTTTGTGTCCGTGCCAAAAGTCAGTATTGTCCACAAATTCGCCTTCCCAGGCTACTTGCAATTTGCACAGAGTAGCGTTCCAGCCGTAGGAAAGTTTATGGGGAAGATGAACCAGAATAGAGATGAGTCCCGCTTCTTCCGAGAAAGCCCTGTACATAAAGGGGGGATTCATGGGATAGGGATGCAGCGCCTCCGGTTTATGGTGATGGGTATGGTCGGTTCCGCCGGCCACTTTTTTTGCCAGCCGTCGTGCTTCAGGAATGTTTTCATCTTTTTCCAGAGCAGGCATGTCCGTACCAACATACATGGCGCCGTACATAATGAAACCGTGCCCGGGAAACGTACACACATAGGGATAGATGCCTGGCTTTTCGGGGGCTCTGAATGAAAGTACTTTCTTTTCTCCCGGGTACGTTACCGGAATATGCCATAAAATTTTATCCGATTGAGGAATGTAATTCAAAGCGGGCCCTTGCTCAGCCAGTTTAAGGGCTTCCTCGACCATAGCAGATCTTGCACCAGGTGTTGTGATAAGTAGATTATGCCCCATATCGTCGTTATTAACGAATGTTATTTTGATCGTTTTCCCGGGGGAGACAGTAAATCTGACCAGGTCAAATTGAAGTCCTGTGATCGCATTGATTGTCAATTCAAGCGTATCACCATACTTTTTTTGCGCTTTTAAAGGGATGCTCCATCCACAAACAAGCAAGAAAAGGGGCAGTAGGGGTAAACAGATATTTTTTAGATAGATTTTCATGGATGACTGACTTTCATGGCTTGAACGGATAACCTTTTTTCTGGAAAATATTTTTGGCGAGTCTTCTGTAATTTTCTCCGAATATTTTTTTTCGTTGGGCGAAGGTGATGTTAGCATCCATCACTTTGGCGAGTTCAGTAGAGTAAGATCTGCTGGGTCCGTGTCCGCCCCATACAATCCTGTCAGCGCCCAGTTCCTTGACAGCGAGGTCGACGGATCCGGATTGGGGATCGGCGCCGCTGAATTCGAAGTAAACATTCTCCCGGGCCCTGATGGCCCTTGCCCCCAGCTCCCAGTCTCCTCCTGCATGTCCGCATATCATTT
>CAZAVR010000525.1:0-3254 GCA_964488435.1 uncultured Cytophagales bacterium
CCTCACCCCTCCTCAAAACCTCTTCCTCTGGTGTTATCGAAGCAGGAAGCAGTGGGGATATAGTTGAAGGAGCTTTTGCCATTGGAGAGCGTGAGCAGGTTCGTATATACAGATTTTTCTTTACGTTTAGAAGTGTAACGCAGTTGAGCACCCTGTTTTTCAACAATCGTCTGGTACTCTATCCTCACCACTTCCACGCGGGCCCGCGTGCCGGGCTTCAGCTTGCCGTTTCTGTCAGTACCAATTATTTCAACCGGCACAGGAGCATTTACTCCCACGTAGCTATCGGCTACCCGGGCACCATAGAATACAGGCTGCGTAAATACATCAAAACGCTGGAGACGATTGACCGGCCTTCCGTTTTCATCAAAGACAGTGACGTAAACCTTGCCTTCCAGGACGCCAACGTCTTTAAACTGACCACTCAGGGGAAATTTCTCCGACGCCTGACCTTTCTCATTCGTCACCCCATGTCTCTGCACTTTTTCAAAATGCGTATCGGCAGTGATATCAAATATAAATTCCGGGAAGCCCGGTGCTGTGAATTTCTTCCTCTTTAACTGCATTTCCATTTCATAATTCCTGTTCGATGCAGGCGGACCGAACAGGTTGGTGGCCGTAGCTGTCAGATGAACCGTTTCACCTGTATGGTAGGCCGGCTTTTCCTGAGCAAGGTCTACTTTGATCCGGTCGGGAATGAATTCTTCGACATGGATGGTTTGGGCTGCCAGCAAAACGTCGTTGGCATTGTAGACCTCAAAAATATAGGACCCGGTAAGTACGCTGACGTCAAAGCTTGCGTCAATTGCCACAGCACCTTGTTTATTGGTTTTTTTTCGCCAGGTTCTGTACGCTCTTCCGTTGGGCGTGACCATCCGCAGCTTCAGGGGAATGTCGCCGGCGGTCTTCCAATCGCTGGTTCGGATGACAGTATTAAAATAGGCAGTTTCTCCCGGCCGGTAAATGTCTCTTTCTCCGTAAATAAAAGCTTGCAGACCCGAAGTGTTGTCACGGAGACCATCTACTTCGAAGCGGGAGGTCTCCACACGAGTGTCCTTGAGCAGAAGGTAGTTGAAGTCTTTTTCCTTGCCGGCGGTAAGCATGGCGATTCGGAAGCCGGGCGCTTTTTCTTCCAGCTTTTCGAACCTGGCTACGCCTTTGGCATCGGTACGTGCCGAAACCAAAGTCTGGTTATTGGAGCTGATCAGCGTAATTTCTACGTCCGAAAGCGGTTCCGTTGTCTTGATAGAATTGGCAAATACCCACAACTCGTCTTTCCCCTGTTTGGCCAAAAGGCCGATGTCCGACACGGAGACGACCCGGGTCTCGCCAAGCCAGGCCTGTTCTTTCGAATGTACGGATACAAGATATATGCCCTGCCTGTCATTGTGGTCTGGAAGGGCTATATTGAGGGCAGAAACTCCCTTGTTTTTCGCCAGGTTCTCAGTTTCGACTGTTTTGTTGACCACAACATCGCTATACAGGGCTTCAGGGTCGTCATTGTAAGAGAAGGTGCCGTTGGGCAGCCAGCTGTCGCCGATTTCCGCGTAGTTTTCGTAGCGGTTATTCTGCAGGTAATGAAGTATGTTGTTTTTGTAAAGCTTGAGAATTTTGACCTGTACCTCAGGGACATTCACGATCTGTACGCCTATGTTTTTCGAGCCCTGTGGTGTGAGGTAGATGGCTTTTTTGTTCGAAAAGGAGATGCCTGCGGGCATTTTCCCAAAAAAGAGATCTTTGGTGACTTCCTCTTGCAAACTGGAACCCAGGACGCCTTTCAGCTGCTTGGTGAGCCGGAGTGTATAGGTTTCTGTTTCCGTAAAATCGCCTTTGATGGTAAACCCGTTTTCATTTTTTTCGGTGCTCACATCAACGGATGGTTCGATAACAAAACCTGCGGGACCCGTGCGCTCATCTGTAAGCTCCTGGGTAGTTATTACGCGTACGAAGCCGCGGTTATTGGCAAAGCCGGTGACGATTTCAGCTATTTCCAATTTCAAGGGTGACGGTAAAGCTATATCGCGTACGAGTGGTGCGGGGGGCGACACGTTACTGTTCTCGATTTTTATTTCTTTCCCGATCTGAATGGATACAGGGATTTCGTTTTCCGAGATTTCCAGGGGAGTCTGAAGGGCCAGAACTATTTCACGGTTGTCCTGCGAAGGGATTTGTCTGAATTCAAGCGGGTTGTTCTTTGATAATATTTTGATGAATCCGGCCGCCCCGTTTTGGACTGCGTAGTTGAAGCGGAGTTTGAGACGAAGTTCCTGGCGGCCCGAAGTGGCTGATTTGGTCCACCAACTTTCAGTGCCTGTGAGTTCAAGCCATGGGGTATGGAATACGATGTCTTTCCTGTCGAGGTCATAGTTTTTCGCTTCCGGCCTGTGTTTCAGAAGATTTTTGTCCAGGCGCGCTTTGTAATTAGTGGCTGCCTGAAGGGGCGAAAGCGGTGAAAAAAACCAGTTCATTGGCAGCAGTCCACTTGAACTTGCCTTTGATGGCCGGCTCGAACAGAATATACCGGGTAGAATCCCAAGCGTCCAGATTACTCTCCGGTACCAGGTCTTTGTTGAAAGTAAATACCAGGTTCTGCGTAAGCGAAACTTCGTCCTTAAAATTTTTGCCGACGATCTGAACGCGGTTCGGATGCGTGCATTGAAAACCTGCCCCGACCATGATTAAAAGGACGCAAAGGCGTAGAACGGGAATACGCGAAACGTGGGGTCGTGTATTCTTTCCGGAAAATTTCATAAAAGGCAGCGGATTAAATTTATAGCACTAACGACAGGATGCTCCAAATTAGTCATTTAAATCAGGCTTATTTTATCACAGCGAGACAAACAACGGTTTTCAATCTGCAGGCTTTACCTGCCCAACTCTCCGTCTATACGAGGAATAGATTGCCGTATTTGAAAAGTACAAGTGTAAAAAATGGTATGTATAAGGAAAGTTAGTAAATTTTTTTGAAAAAAACAAAAATAAAAGGGGCTAAAAAGTACGACTACGCCTTTCTATTTTAGGGATGGTAGTTTTTTGAATGTCAACTTTGGTATAAGGGAATAGGATGGCACGGTGTAGATGCCAATTGCCCTCGGTGGTGGGCGACGCGGTGGCTATAATGCGCGAAGAATACTAAAATGCTTCCTATCCTTGTGGCGTTAGGCCTTATTTTTAAATTATTTTCCAAAAAAGTTTAAATTTAATTTGGAAGCGTCATAGGGGGGGGGCGCCCCCCGCGCCGTGGGGGGGGGGGG
>CAZAVR010000526.1:0-3253 GCA_964488435.1 uncultured Cytophagales bacterium
AGTTGCCGCCCCTCGTGTGAACAATGGCAAACTGAAGTCATGGGGATGGGAAATATCTGCCAACTACAGAGGCAAAGCGGGTGATGTCAACTACAATATCGGTGGTAATGTTTCTGACAACCAGAACAGGCTTGAAAGCTATGCAGGTCAACGCGTAGTGTCCAATGGTCGGGTTACGCTGCTGGAAGGATATCCTTTGAATACCATGTGGGGTTTCCAGACGGATGGTTATATCCAAAATCAGGAAGATTTGTCCAACGCGCCATTCTTTAATACCAGAACCAGCTTAGGCGACGTCAAGTACGTTGATCAAAATGGCGACAAGGTGCTGAATTTCGGTCGCGGTAATCCTGATGATTCCGGTGACCTTGTGTATCTGGGAACGGATCAGCCAAGGTATAATTATGGAATTACCGGCGGAGCCAACTGGAAATGGTTCGACCTCGCATTCTTCTTCCAGGGAGTTGGCAAGCGTTCGTTCTTCACACACCTTGATTTGGCCAATTCCCAGCAGGAAGCATGGGTTCAGCCGCTGAGAATGCATTTGGATTACTGGACGCCTGAAAATCCGAATGCCGCATTTCCCCGGCCGATTGTGGGTCAAAACTATAACTTCCAGTATGCAGACAGATGGATCATCAATGGTGCCTATCTTCGTTTGAAGAATATCCAGGTGGGTGCTTCACTTCCAACCAGCTGGCTGGAGCGCGTGAAAATAACCAAAGCCAGGTTCTATTTCAGTGGACAGGATTTGTTTACCAGAACCAATTTGGGCGTGTTTAAAGGATCGTACAATCCTGAGTATGCGTACAGAACCAACTGGACGTATCCCATGGCCAAGTCAGTGTCTGTCGGTTTAGATCTAACTTTCTAAGATGAACTCAAAAATGAAAAAAGAGATGAAAGCAATAAAGACTATTTTTCTGTCCTTGTTTGTTTTCCTGTTGGCCGCATGTGATATAGAAAGGCCCTTGGAACACGAAATAAGCGATCAGTCGTACTGGAAGAAGGAAGATGACCTGAAGATGGCAGCGAATTACCTGTATACTTTTCTTCCGACCCTGCCCAATTACGAAGACAATATGTCGGATGATGGGTTCGGTAACCTGCCCAACGAAATCAGTTCGGGCAACAGGATTCCTCCGGCTACGGATGTGAATTTTACGCAGCCCTATCAGATCATCCGGGCGGCTAACAATATTTTAGAGAAGGCGCCCATTGCATTGGATTATAGTGTGCCCGAAGCTACAGTGAACCTATATATGGGAGAAGCGTTGTTTTTCAGGGCCTGGGCTTATTTTGAACTCCTTAAAAGGTATGGTGGTGTACCTTTGATTCTGAAAATAGTAGGTGAACGCGATCCGATTCTAACCAGCAAGCAAGCTACAAGAGAAGAGGTAATCGCCGCAATTTATAAGGACCTGGATGATGCCATTCCTAAATTGACTACACCTACTCAAAGGGTAGGCGATCAGTATGGCCGGGTGACCAATACGGCAGCAATGGCACTTAAAGCTCGTGCTGCGTTGATTGAAGGGACTCGTCTGAAATTTCACGGCGGAGCCAATGCAAACTCCCACCTGACGATAGCCGTTGAATCTGCCAGAGGAGTGATTCAAAGCAATCAGCATAACCTGAATCCGGATTACTACGAAGTTTTTCAACCGTTAGGTGAGGGAAGAACCGATAAAAACAAGGAGAATGTCTTTGTAAAGAAGTACGGTGTATCTATCGCTAATAACGTAACGGGTTTCAATGCGGGTAGTATTGTTAACAATGGTAATAACCTTGCCAAAGGCCTTATTGATGCTTACCTGATGAAGGATGGTTTGCCTATTAGTAAGTCGCCGCTTTATAAGAAGCCGGCTACTCACCCCGGCTATTTTGTAAACAGAGATCCCAGGATGTCATTGACTATCTTTAAACAAAATGACCCTTACACTATAAGCCAATCATTCTCAGCGCCTTCACTTCAAGTCCAACCTACAGGCTTTACGAGCCGTAAGTTTGTGACTCCGGCTGAGATCGGGAACCAGTCTACAGGAAATATCTCATTTACTGATCGTCCCTTGATTCGCTACGCGGAGGTATTGCTTACTTTTGCTGAGGCTCAGTTTGAGTTGACAGGAAATATTACCGATGCGGATTTGAATATCAGTCTCAACCTGGTGCGGAGACGTGCCGGAATGCCTGATCTGACGAATGCATTTGTAACCGCGAATGGCTTGAGCATGCGGGATGAAATCAGAAGAGAGCGTCGTATAGAACTGGCTGTGGAAGGATTCCGTTACTGGGATATTCTTCGCTGGAAGATAGCCGAGCAGGTACTCCCTCAACCTATTTTGGGTAGTTTCTTCTTCCCGAATACATTTGGAAATGTGCAGCCGGCCTTGAACGCAGACAGTCTTATCATCGTGCAGAATGCTTCCACAAGAAGCTTCAGGGTTGACAGAGATTATCTTTGGCCTTTCCCCGTGAATGAAACGGCTCTGAACAAGAACCTGGATCAAAATCCTAATTGGTAAACTGATCCTGTTTTAGTAAATACTTTAGTGTTGAGTTCTTCCCTGGTTTTGAGTCACATCAAAGCCAGGGAAGTTTTTTTGTAGTTATTGATCATTTCTTCTTTTGATATGGTTTGATTTGGAGCACGCAGGTTCAAGGGGCTCCCTTGGAATAATAACCCAACAGCGTCGGCTGAGGAAGTCAGGGGACTGGCCGAGGTAGATAATTGGTAGAAGAGCCCATTGCAACTGGATTAGGCTAGGAGGGGGGGGCACTCTTCCGCTTTCCGTTGAGTGAGCAAGCCTGCCCTGAGGAAACCCGAAGGGCCGAACCCAACGTTTGCAGCATCCCAATGCCCGACACTAATGCAAAACCAAATTATATTTTGCATCATTTGTGTATCCGATGTCTCCGGGGGAAATATGTCAGATTTTATAGCTTTAAATATAACTTTGGTGCGTGTTTTTGGTAGATATGTTTCGTCTTTGGTCAGGTTGCCGTTACTCCGGGGTCGCGATCGACTCGTAGGTATAGTCGGTATTGCTGCCGCTGGAACCGTTGTCAAAACCTTGACTTCCCTGGCTATCTTCCACCTTTAACAGCCGGTTACCCTGCCCATCGCCCCCGTAGTTGTATGTCAAATTATCTATTTCCTGCCCATTCCATCTCCTGAGTGTCTTTATATTTCCGTTCTTATCGTAAGTGATCCCGTATTCCTTCAGTTGCGAGCTCTGGGTCTCGGTCAAAC
>CAZAVR010000527.1:0-3240 GCA_964488435.1 uncultured Cytophagales bacterium
GCGGTTATTCTCCAGAGCGGATCAATCCCGGCGATAAGGTAAATACATTGACGAACTAATTAAGTTAGACTAGTTTGTATTTTCATTTTTCAAATAAACAGCCATCGAATAAAACATCCATGCCTGTACCCAGCGTATGTATGGAATTTTTGAAGTAAAGTAGTTTTTCTGCTGATAATAGAAATAGCCCTGGCTATCTTGCATATTTTCTATCGTCCAATTAAGGACTTTGTCTATCATATCTTTATTCTCCTTAAAAACCTTCAGCTTATCGAGTGTAATAATCAGCTGAGAAGTATTATGTATATCGATGGGATACAACCTATTATTATAGTAAGCGGGCTTCCCATCCGGATCATTAAAAAAAGTGGCAAGATAATACGCAAGCCCCGCTTTAAGATTCGGCTCAAAGGTATTATCGCCTGTAAAACCCGCATAATCCGAAATACACTCCAAATTATAGCCTGTGTGAAAATTATCGACCCAGTGGTGAAAGGGCAATGTACCATAAGACCATGCTCCGTTCTGCTGTTGGTATTTACAGCAAAAACGCACAGAACGTTCTGCTGCATCTCTTAATTCTTCTTGCCCGTTAAAACTATAAATTCTGGACAACAATCTGCTCCCGAGAAGTGACGCATTAAACACCTGCGTGCTGTCCTCCGGCGAATAGGAAAATGCAAAGTCCCCGTCCTTGTCAAAACTCCTGTTTAAGTCGTGCAAAACAAAGCCGCCGGTATCCAGCGCAACGTCCAAATATAACGAATTATTTGTAATGTTATAAGCTTCAAACAGGGCAAAAGCGATAAAGGTAGTAGCTACAACTGTTGGAGTATGTTTTGGCTGAAAAAATGCTCGCGCCTGCCAGTCAAAATTGTATCCCCAGCAACTACCAGCATATCCCGGTGTGCGAAGGGAAATTAGCCTTTCAGCGAGCGAATGAATCCGTTGAAGATATTCGGGGCTCGAATCTCTTTTGTATAACTCGCAATATCCGTGTAAGAACAATCCCAAGCCTTTGGGATTGTATTCTTTGGGCACTCCAGCGACGGCCCTGAAATTGACAGGAGAACGCTTGAAAAATTGCAACCAAGCAAGACGAGCCAACCGGTTAGTCTTTATCAAAGGCAGACGTTGAAAAAGCGAGCTATTCAGCCCGTCAAAAGGATCCCAGCCTTTGAAGCCCTCCGACTCACAATAAAATTTGAGTTTTTTGAAACTCTCATCGACCTCCGTTGATCTCATCAATATTAACTATTTGGGGCAACCCTGTATGTAAACTATCCATAATTTTCAAAGTTGTGAGGGTAGTTAAAATCAGTGAGTCGAAGGATATAGGAGAAGGTGTTCCGTTTTTAAGCGCACCCATAAACTCTGCCACTTCCTGCTGGTGGCCCTTGCCTTCATTTTTTATCCTTATTTCTTTGCCGTCTTTAAAAAGACTTCCTGATCTGAAATCGTCTATAACAAAAACCTGATTACCCCCATAGACTTCAAACCGCTCTTTGGGGAAGTTTTTATCGCCGCTTGCGGTGTACAACAAGTTACCTACGGAACCGTCTGAAAACCGGATTACTATGGCAATATTGTCGGCCGTCTGCAGGTGTTTTGTATCCGTACCTATACAGTCTGCGTAGACCTTCACAGGGGCTGCGCCCGTAAAATATTGCATCAAATCGACAAAATGGCAAACTTCGCCAAGAATTCTCCCCCCTCCTGCAGCGCGCTGGGTCCAGTGATCCTTGGGAATGAATCCCGCATTCACCCTGAAATTCATAGTCAGGGGCTCTCCGATACCCTCAAAATGGGTTTTGGCCTTTCTGCTAACATCAGCAAAACGACGATTAAACCCTACCATCAATACATGGGGGTGCAGCTTATAGGTCTGAACTATGTCTGCGAGCTCTTCGTAAGTAAGCGCAAGCGGCTTCTCTACAAAAACGGATTTCCCGGCCTTTAAAGCTGCTATCGTATAGCGCGCATGGCTGTCGTGCTGGGTCGCAATGAAAACAGCATTTGTTCCTATGTCATCCAAAACATCCTCCGCTCTGGTACTGGCTGCCCCAAAACCAAACTTCCCCGCGACATTTTTTGCACTGATCCCATTTCTCGTAACAACCGTCCCCAAAGCTGCCGATTTTGCTGCATTAGGGATCAGGTAGGATTGCGCGAAGCTACCTGCACCTACAAAGCCGACTTTGATTCTCTCAACAGGCTGCTTTGATACCTGGGAAAGCGGCACCTCCGATTTTCTTTCCTGTTGTTCGTATTTTAAAAGAATGCCAATAAATGGTTCCTGAGTTTTTCCAAGCACCATATCATACGCCTTCTCGCCCTCCTCTATAGGGAACACATGCGTAATCAAAGGCTTGATATTCACCCCCCCTGATCCGATCAGATCCAGAAAGGCCTGCATATTCCGCTGTTCCGTCCATCTCACGTAAGCAATAGGATAGTCGTGCCCTTCTTCCTCATACTGCGCATCGTAGCGCCCGGGCCCATAGGAACAGGAAATTTTAAATTCGAGCTCCTTCCTATAAAAATAGGGTTCGCGCGGGATTTCCATATTTACGGCTCCTACCAGGACAATGACTCCTTTACGACGCAGCAATTCCGTCGCCAGCACGATAGGATCATTCGTGGGAGCAGCAGCTGTAATAATCACCTTGTCAAAACCACTACCGCCAGCGAAATTAATCGCCGCCGCCATAAGGTTGGGATCTTTTCTTGTGAACGCAGAGGCATAGCCCATCGTATTGGTCAGTCCAACCGACCTATCGGAAATGTCTATACCAAATACCCTGCAACCATTCGCTTTTAAAAGCTGACACGTCAACTGTCCCAACAAACCGAGTCCGATCACACAAACAGATTCCCCCAGCGTCGGAGCGGCCTGCCTGACCCCCTGGAGGGCGATCGCTCCCAAAGTGGTGAATGAGGCCTCCTCAAAGGAAACATTTTCGGGAATTCTAGCAACCAAGTTCTGTGGTACGGCCACAAATCCGGCATGACTGGCGTAGTCCTGCCCGGCACAAGCAACTCTGTCACCCGGCTTATAAGCTGAATTCGTGTCCATCGATGCTGTAACCACGCCAGCTGTACTATAGCCTAACGCTTTCAAACTGTCAAGTTTGGTAGTCACTTTGCTGATCGTCGCCTTGAGACCTTCTTTACGATAATTCTGGATCACCTGCTTAACCAGATCGGGACGCTTCAATGCCTTACCCATGAGCGAAGCTT